>NZ_JASPFC010000008.1:0-114747 GCF_031296635.1 Actinomyces acetigenes | reverse complement strand
GGCACTCAGCCCGGTGGTACACTTCACGGCGATGGCTCGTTTCCATAGGGGTTTTGTCTGGCGACAAGAATTCTTCCACAGGAACGAGCCATCACCCCTGCGTAACACACCCACCCAAACCCCCAACACCCTCCCCTGAATAACCTTCATTGTCCGCGCCCTCGGTCTTGCTGGTGGGAATGAGGGGATGCCGAATAGGCCTTGGTGGTTTATTGCTGCGGCGATCTTCTCTCAGGCTTTTTTTCTGCAGGGTATTCCTGAAGAGATAATCTGGCGAGGCTGGCTCTTCTCCTCACTGGGTGAGACGCGTTTCGCGGCGGTATCCAGTGTCCTCGGATTTACCGTTCTTCATCTCTTATCCCAAGGAGGTCAGCAGAATCTCTTCGAGCACCTCACGTATCTCGCCTTGCCGTGCGGATTTGCGGTGACAGCATTGATTGTTCGAATGATCTCCGGGTCGACCTGGGCGGCCATCGGCGTGCACGGAGGAATTCATGTGGCGAACGACGTGTTGTCGGATCGGCTGCATCTCCCCGTCGGGTCGATCACCTGGATTCTCCAAGGCCTGCTCTGGGCCGCGGTCGGCCTTCTCATTCTTGCCTTCCACCGCCGTCGTCAGCGGCAGGTGGCGTTAACAGACTGGACACGTTGACCCCCTCCATCTCCAGGAGCCGTTCCTTACGGTCGACCCCTCCCGCGTATCCGCGCAGGCTTCCGTCGGAGGCGAGCACGCGGTGGCACGGCACAATGAGAACGATCGGATTGCGCCCGACCGCGCCACCCACGGCCTGGGCGGACATCTGCTTGCGGCCCATGTGATGCGCAACCTCGGCAGCGATACGGGCATAGGTGCTGGTGGCGCCGAAGGGGATGGAGAGCATGATGGAGGTGACCATCTTCTTGAAGTCGGAGCCCTCGACCCTGATCGGCGGGGTGAAACCCGGGTCGGCGCCCCCGAAGTAGGTGTCGAGCCACTGGGCCGTCTGTGTGAAGACGGGCAGGTGGGGCCGGAGTACCGCGTCGTCGCTGATCGTCGAGCGGTTGTACTTCTGACCGTCGAACCACAGACCCGTGAGGTACTCGCCGTCGCCGGCCATGGTCATGGCTCCCAACGGGGACTCGTAGCGGCTGAGGTAGTGCATTGATTCCTTCTTCTTGTTCCTCTTCCTGCTCATGGTGTCACGCCCGGGCACGGTTCTGCCTCTCACCGGCTCGCTGTGGAGCCGCGTGCACCGTCTCACCTCCGCCGTCGTCGCCATTGCTCCGGGGCTCCCTTAGGCTTGGCCACGGTGCGCAGGGCGGGACCGGTCGGTTGCCGTCGTCGCGCGGAACCTCCGCTCACACCCTGACGAAAGGCGCAGACGAGCAGTGGCTGAGTACATCTACCAGATGATCAAGGCGCGCAAGGCCCACGGTGACAAGGTCATCCTCGACGACGTCACCATGGCCTTCCTCCCCGGAGCCAAGATCGGCATGGTCGGCCCCAACGGTGCCGGCAAGTCCTCCATCCTCAAGATCATGGCCGGCATCGACCAGCCCTCCAACGGTGAGGCCCGCCTGACCCCCGGCTACAGTGTCGGCATCCTCCTGCAGGAACCCCCGCTCAACGAGGACAAGACGGTGCTCGGCAACGTCGAGGAGGGTGTGGCCGAGATCAAGTCCAAGCTGGACCGCTACAACGAGATCAGTGCCGCCATGGCGGATCCGGATGCCGACTTCGACGCCCTCATGGCGGAGATGGGCGCCCTGCAGGACGCCCTGGACGCCGCCAACGCCTGGGACCTTGACTCCCAGCTCGAGCAGGCCATGGACGCCCTGCGCTGCCCCCCGCCGAACGCCGAGGTCAAGCACCTCTCCGGTGGTGAGCGCCGCCGCGTCGCCCTGTGCAAGCTGCTCCTCGAGGCCCCCGACCTCCTCCTGCTGGACGAGCCCACCAACCACCTCGACGCCGAGTCCGTCCTCTGGCTCGAGCAGCACCTGGCCAGCTACCAGGGCGCCGTCATCGCCGTCACCCACGACCGCTACTTCCTCGACCACGTCGCCGAGTGGATCGCCGAGGTCGACCGCGGCCACCTCTACCCCTACGAGGGCAACTACTCCACCTACCTGGAGACCAAGGAGAAGCGCCTCGAGGTCCAGGGCAAGAAGGACGCCAAGCTCGCCAAGCGCCTCAAGGAGGAGCTTGAGTGGGTGCGCTCGTCGGCCAAGGGACGCCAGGCCAAGTCCAAGGCCCGTCTGGCCCGCTACGAGGAGATGGCCGCCGAGGCCGAGCGCACCCGCAAGCTCGACTTCGAGGAGATCCAGATCCCGCCGGGGCCCCGACTGGGCAGCCTGGTCCTGGAAGCCACCAACCTCAAGAAGGGCTTCGACGGGCGCACCCTCATCGACGGGCTCTCCTTCACCCTGCCGCGCAACGGCATCGTCGGGGTCGTCGGCCCCAACGGCGTCGGGAAGTCCACCCTGTTCAAGACCATCGTCGGCCTGGAGCCGCTCGACGGCGGAGACCTCAAGATCGGACAGACCGTCAAGCTCTCCTACGTCGACCAGTCCCGAGCCGGCATCGACCCCAAGAAGACCCTCTGGGAGGTCGTCTCCGACGGGCTGGACTACATCCAGGTCGGCAACGTGGAGATGCCCTCGCGCGCCTACGTCGCCTCCTTCGGCTTCAAGGGGGCCGACCAGCAGAAGCCGGCCGGCGTGCTCTCCGGCGGCGAGCGCAACCGCCTCAACCTGGCCCTGACCCTCAAGCAGGGCGGCAACCTCATCCTCCTGGACGAGCCCACCAACGACCTCGACGTCGAGACCCTGGGCTCCCTGGAGAACGCCCTGCTGGAGTTCCCCGGCTGCGCCGTGGTCATCACCCACGACCGCTGGTTCCTCGACCGTGTGGCCACCCACATCCTGGCCTGGGAGGGAACGGACAAGAACCCGGCCAGCTGGTACTGGTTCGAGGGGAACTTCGCCTCCTACGAGGAGAACAAGGTCGAGCGCCTCGGCCCCGAGGCGGCCCGCCCCCACCGGGTCACCTACCGCAAGCTGACCCGCGACTGAGCGGAGCCCGCCCGGTCGGCCGCATCAGAAGGAGAAGCGCCATTCCCCCAGCCATCTGGCTGGGGGAATGGCGCTTCTCGTCCTGCTTCAGACGGCGAGTTCACGCGTCTTGTCGGTTGGTGCCGATCGCACTTAAGGTGTTGTGATGAGTAGGAACACCCCAGGGCTCATCCCCGGAGGCGGCGTCATCGGGAGGCTCCCGTTCGAGGGTGAGTGGCTGACCGAGCGCAGTCCCACACGCCGCGTTCCCAGCCATGGGACTCACCTGTTCGCCACCACGTACGCGTTTGACTTCGTCGCCGTCGACGACGATGGTCTCACGGCTCCAGCACGCAGCCTGCGTGCGCTCTTCACCCCCGAACCGCCAGAGCTCTTCCACGCCTTCGGCCGTCCCCTCTACTCGCCCGTTGCGGGAACCGTGATCTCCGTTCACGACGGCGAGCCCGACCACGTGGCGCGCCGTTCCGTCCTGACTCGCATCCCGTACGGATTGAGTCAGCCCCAACGAATTCGGCAGGGACTTACCGCCATCCCTGGAAACCACATCATCATCCAGGTTGCCGAGGGGCCTCATTGCGTGGGACTCGTGCACCTTCAGCGAGGCTCCGTCCAGGTGTCGCCCGGCGACCGGGTGAGCGCAGGCGATCAGATCGGTCGATGCGGCAACTCTGGGAACTCCACGCAGCCCCACCTTCACATCCAAGCGATGGACAGCCCAGATCTCCGTACCGCGAAGGGGGTTCCGCTCCGTTTTGAGGAGTTCCGGCAACGCAGCCCGCAGCAGGGTGCTCCCTGGGCACTACGGCGACAGTCATGCCCCGAGCAGGGGGCGGTCGTCGCTCAACCTTGATATGACGTCATGGAATGAGCCTCAGAGCTGGCAAGCGGTGTCCCCTCGTCGGTCCGCGGCGACCCGATCGTGACGAGAAGCGGCTGGCCGAGATCAGCCCCACGCGCCGCGTCCCGAGCCACGGGACCGACCTGTTCGCCACTACCTACGCGTTTGACGTCGTCGCCGTCGACGACGACGGCCGCACGGATCCAGTGCGCTGCTCCTGCTCGGGGACGTACTTCTCCGGCGAGGACTGCGTTGTCCTGCAAACCTCAGAGATCCGGATGCAGTCGTTTGCAGGAGAAGTAAGTTCTGGACGGAGAACGCAGTCCTCGATCCGTGTCCTCAAGGGGCGGGCGTCAGCCGGGGATGGCGCTGCCGTCGTCGCCCTCTCCCATGCGGATCCGCCAACGTCCCGAACCACCGTCGGACTGAGAAGCAGCGGGCACGCGCACCATCCCCTCCTGGGCGATGGTTGACACCAGCCGGCCGGATGAGTCGAAGACCTGCGCGCGAGCCATGCCGCGGCCACCCTGTGAGGAGGGGGAGTCCTGCACGTAGAGCAGCCAGTCGCCCATGTTCACGTCCCGGTGGAACCACTGGGCGTGGTCGAGGGTCGCCAGGCTCATGCCCTCGCTGCGCCAGGACAGTCCCTGGCTTCGCAGGACCGGTTCCAGCATCACCTGATCACACACGTAGGCCAGCAGCGCCCGGTGCACGGTCTGGGAGGTCTGCTCCGGGATGCGGCTGCGCGAGCGCATCCACAGGTGCTGGCGACCGGTGCGCTCCTGGGCGGGGCGCAGGTAGAGATTGCCCTCCACATGCCTGAGGTCGAAGGCCGCCGTGCGCCCCAGGAAACGCGCCACCGGATGGTCGATGGTACGGAAGATCTCCAGTGCGCTCGTCAAGTCCTCAGGGCGCGGAACTGAGGGGGCTGCGACATGGAGGTCGGCCCCCTCCTGCTCCTCCTGGAAGGAGGTGAGCATCGTCAGGATCGGCGTGCCCTCCTGGGAGGCGGCAGTGCGACGTTGGGAGAAGGACCGCCCGTCGTGCAGGCGCTCGACGGTGAAGGTGATCGGCGTATCGGGCTGACCGCCCCGCATGAAAAAGGCGTGAACCGAGTGCGGCAGGCGCTCACCGTCGCCGTCGTCCTCCACCGTGGCGGCCGCGGCAAGCATGCCCTGGGCCACCACCTGACCTCCGTAGACCCGCCCCGAGAGCTGGGGCAAGGAGGCCCCGGAGAAGACATCCTCCCCGTCACCCGCCGCCAGGCTGAGGATTCGGGTCACCGACCCGAGGGGCTCCTCCGTGGCGACGGGGACGGGGTATGGGGTTGTCACAGACCGAGCTCCTCCAGGATCGGAAGCTTGGCGCGCACTGCTGCACGCGCGTCCTCGGCCGTCGCCGCGTCCAGGGCGATCCTCGCCAGCTCCTGGCACTCGGCGAGCGTGACGGACTTCAGGACGGCGTCGACATCCGGAAGCGCGCGTGCCGTCATCGACAGGGAGGCGACTCCCAGCCCCACGAGGACGGCGGCCAGTGCCGGGTCCGCCGCGGCCTCACCGCACACGCCCACCGGACGTCCCCTGTGGGAGGCCCCCTTGCACGCGGTACTGATCAGACGCAGAACGGCCGGCTGCCAGGCCGTGGACAGATCCGCCAGCGAGGACAGCAGGCGGTCTGCCGCCATGACGTACTGGGTGAGGTCGTTGGTGCCCACGGAGGCGAAGTCGGCGTGCTCGAAGAGCTTGTCGGCCATGAGTGCGGCCGAGGGCACCTCGATCATCATGCCGGCCGTCTTCAGACCGTAGGAGCGGGCCTTCTGCGTGAAGGCCTCGGCCTCCCCGGCCGTGGAGATCATCGGGGCCATGACCCACACCTTGGCCTCGGTGGCGGCCTCGGCCTTGGCCAGGGCCTCGAGCTGGTGATCCAGAACCTCGGGGTCGCGGCGCGTCGTACGGTAGGCGCGCACGCCGAGCGCCGGGTTGGCCTCGGTGGCGTCAGTCAGGAAGGGCAGCGGCTTGTCCGCGCCGGCGTCGAGAGTACGGACCACGACCTTCTTCCCGGGGAACGCCTCCAGGACTCCCTGGTAGGCCTCCACCTGAGCCTCCACCGTGGGCTCCTCAGGCTGGTCCAGGAAGCAGAACTCGGTGCGGAACAGGCCGATGCCCATGGCTCCGGCCTCCGCAGCGCTACGGGCGCCGGCTGCGTCACCGACATTGGCCAGCAGCTGGACCTCGTGGCCGTCCTTCGTGGCTCCGTCGCCGTTGAAGACGCGCACGCGGGAGGCAAGCTCCCGCGCCCGGCGCAGAGCGTCCTCGGAGGGGTTGATGGTGATGCTTCCCTTAGTGCCGTCAACCAGGACGATGTCGCCGTCGGACAGCGCGTCGGTGACCTTCTCGCCGGTGCCGACGATCGCCGGCATGCCCAGCGCGCGCGCCAGGATCGCGGTGTGGGAGGTGGGGCCGCCCTCGGAGGTGATGAAGGCGATGACCTTCTCAGGGTCCAGCAGCGCGGTGTCGGCCGGGGCGAGGTCGGCCGCCACGAGCACGAAGGGCTCAGGCAGGCGGGGGATCCCCGGCATTGGGGACTCGGTCAGGACGGCGACGATGCGGTCGCGGACGTCCTGGACGTCACGAGTGCGCTCGGCCATGTAGCCGCCCAGGGACTCCAGCATGGCGGCCAGCGTTCCCGCGGACTCCCACACGGCGCGCTCTGGGACCAGGCGCTTCTCGCGCACCATGGCCTGCGCCGTCGAGGTCAGGGTGGGGTCGGCGGCCATCTGCGCGGTGGTCTCAAGGAGGGTTCGGGCCTCGGCCTTGGCCTCGGCCGCGGACAGCTCCAGGCCTTTCTTGACCCGTTGGGCCGCCAGCGCGATGCGCTCGCACTCCTTCTCGATGTCGCGACTGGGCTCGAGGGTCGCGATCTCGGGCTCAGGAATGGGAGGTGCCATCCTGGCGACGGGGCCGGCCACAAGGCCAGGGCTCACACCGATGCCGGACAGGGTTGTGGAGGTGGTGTCGGACACTGTCATGTGGTGCTCCTCATCGGAGACGAATGGGGATCATCGCTCATTGTGCCCCGATTGTGGTCGGAAAGAGACATTTCCGCCAGGGGAATAACGATCTCCTCTGCGGCGGCGTCGAGGCATCTATCGCGTTCTCGTAAGGTTACGTGAGTGAGCGCCGTCATGCGAGGAAGATTCTCCGGCGCTGCCGTCCGCTGCCGTCTCCCGTGCGGCAGGCGCCCGCGGCTTCCGTCTCCGTACGCGTGCGTCTTCCTCCCGACCGGAGCTCTTCGCCGCGGATTCCGCGGAGGTGGGATAAAGTGATCGTGAGCACGAAGGACCTCAGCTGCCCGACCACGCGCATGACAGACGGGGATTGCACGAGGACGGGAACCGGGAAGGAGAAGCCATGAGTACTGCATCAGACATCGTCGCCGGTCTCGGCGGCCAGGAGAACATCACCGACCTCGAGCCGTGCATCACGCGCCTGCGCGTCGAGGTAACCGATCAGACGAAGGTTGATGAGGAGGCGCTGCGAGCGGCCGGTGCCTTCGGCGTGGTGCGTTCGGGCCGCGTCGTCCAGGTCGTCGTGGGGCCCACGGCGGACAACCTCGCCTCAGAGATCGCAGCTCTCTAACTGATCGCCTCCGTTCCCGGACGGTCTGCATGGTCGCCCGGCTCCAGTGCCTTCAGCATGGAGCCGGGCGATCTGCCTTCGCCCGCACGGCGGTCGGGCGCATGCCGGCAGCGGGACCCCGGTCTCGTCGCCTGCTCAGCCGCCTGCCGACCGGCTGTGGGGTCTTGGGCACGCGTTCCCCGAGCTGCTCATCGGTAGTGGCGCCATCGTGCGGCCTCATGGTGAAACAGTTGCAGCAAAACGTCAGGAGATACGGTGCGGCGGGTGCACAACCCTCAGCCGTTAGGGCACACTTGGACACTGCTAGTCCTGCTAGCGCCCGCGTTCCGATCCGACCCATCCATCCCCAGGGGTGATGGCGGAGGGCAACCCTGCTCCACGCCCGCTCCATGGCGCTCCATCGCACATCTGCTCACGCAAGGCTGACCCACGCACATGAACGAGTTCAACGACGACCTGTTACCTGCTTCCGAGAGCCTCAAGCAACTGGCTGAGGCGCACGGTGTCTCCACCGAGTACTGGGACTATCACGGCAACCTTGCCTCACCCTCAAGCGCCACTCTCAGGGCCGTACTAGCCGCGTTAGGGGTGAACACCCACTCCGAGGAGGAGATCGGGCGCGCTCTGCGAGAGGTCGAGGACGCCCCTTGGCGGCAGGCGCTTGCCCCCACAGTCGTCACGCGCGGCGGTGTGGAGTCCACCGTCCCCGTCTACGTGCCCGACGGCGCCAAGGTACGGGTGCGCGTCGAGCTCGAGGACGGGGAGGCCCGTGAGCTGACTCAGACTGAGGACTGGACCGTGCCCCGGGAGGTGGACGGCGTCAAGCGCGGCCGCGCCTCCTTCATTCTCGGAGCCGATCTGCCCCTGGGGTGGCACCGCCTCATCGCCGAGGTCAGCCCCGGCTCCACTGACCAGGCGGCCCCGCAGGGGGCTCATGCCGCGGCGCCCGCCGACGGCGAGGCGGAGACCATTACCGTGACCTCGGCGCTGGCGGTCACCCCCAATCACCTTGATCTGCCCGAGTCTCTCGGCGATCGAGGCTGGGGAGTCATGGCCCAGCTGTATTCGACCCGCTCGCGCGGGTCGTGGGGGACCGGTGACACCGACGACCTCACCGAGCTCGCCGCCTTCCTGGGGGACCAGGGGGCCGACTTCCTGCTCATCAACCCGCTGCACGCGGCTGAGCCGGTGGCGCCGATGACCTGCTCGCCCTACTTGCCGGTGACGCGCCGCTTCGTCAACCCCCTCTACATCCGGCCGGAGAACATCCCCGAAGTGGCCCGCCTATCCGGCCCCAAGCGCTCGCTGGTGCAGTGGGCCTTCGAGGAGGTCAAGGACAGTGACCTCAGCGCCGAGCCGATCGACCGCGACGCGGCGTGGAAGGCCAAGCGCGAGGCCCTCGAGGTCATCTTCGCGGCCGGTCGCTCCTACTCCCGCCAGCGGGACTTCGAGCGCTTCCGTGCCGAGCAGGGCGAGGGACTGGAGCGCTTCGCCCTGTGGAGCGCACTGGTGGAGAAGCACGGGCCCCTGGACACCTGGCCCGCCACGCTGCGGGAGGCGGACTCCGCCTACGTCGCCAACGAGGCGCACCAGCTGGCCGAGCGCATCGACTTCTTCGCCTGGCTGCAGTGGATCGTCGACGAGCAGCTGGCCCGTGCCCAGGCTGAGGCCCTGGCTTCGGGGATGGCCCTGGGCATCATGGATGACCTCGCGGTGGGAGTGCACTCGCAGGGAGCTGACGTGTGGTCCAACCCGGAGGCCTTCGCCTCCGGAGTCACCGTGGGGGCTCCGCCGGACATGTACAACCAGCAGGGGCAGAACTGGTCCCAGCCGCCGTGGAACCCTCAGTACCTGGCGCGCAGCGCCTACGCCCCCCTGCGTGACATGGTGCGCACAGTCCTGCGCCACGCCGGCGCGCTGCGCGTGGACCACATCATCGGCCTGTTCCGCCTGTGGTGGATCCCTGAGGGCATGGGGGCGGACCACGGCGCCTACGTGCGTTACGACCACGAGGCCATGCTCGGCGTCGTGCTCCTGGAGGCATACCGGGCCGGTGCCGTCGTCATCGGTGAGGACCTGGGAACCGTGGAGCCCTGGGCGCGCGACTACCTGGCCAGTCGTGGTGTGCTGGGAACCAGCGTCCTGTGGTTCGAGAAGCAGCACGACGGCTGGCCCCTCCAGCCTCAGGACTACCGCAGGCTCGCCCTGTCCACGGTCAACACCCATGATCTTCCTCCGACTGCCGGTTACCTGGCTGACGAGCACGTCGATCTGCGTGAGCGCCTCGGCCTGCTCACGGAGCCGGTCGAGCAGGTGCGCACCGAGGCGCGCATCGAGCGCGACCGGATGACCGCCCGGCTGCGCGAGCACGGCCTGCTGGGGGACGCCCCCACCGAGCGTCAGGTCGTGGAGGCCCTGCACCGTTACGTGGTGCGCACCCCCTCGGTCCTGGTCGGCGTCGCCCTGGTTGACGGCGTGGGGGAGCGGCGCGCTCAGAACCAGCCCGGCACCGACCAGGAGTACCCCAACTGGCGGATCCCTCTGGCCGACGGCGCGGGCGAGGTCGTCCTGGTCGACGACCTGCCCGAGAACGCACGCCTGGGCAGCCTGCTGAGCGCCGTGCGCGACGAGATGGCTTCTCAGGACTGATGTCACTCGGTCAGCGCCCGCCGGATCGGGCGGGCCGGAGTCGGGTGAACTGCTGAGATGCTGTGGTCCCGGCCGTCGTACTGGCGGCCGGGACCACACGTTGTTGCGGGCGAGGTCCGATGGGGCGGACCCGCGTTCGGGTCTACGCCCAGGTCATGAGCGTGTCGCCGGCTGCGACTGTGCGGTCGGGAGACACCGGCTCCAGGTCGGACTCATCGCCCTCCAGAGCGATGACCGGGACGATCGGGTTGAGCCCACCGGCCTCGATCTGAGCGGGGGACCAGCTGATGACGGGGCTGCCCGCTTCGACTCTCTGCCCCTCATCGGCCCGGAGAGTGAAACCGCTGCCCCCCAGACTCACGGTGTCCAGCCCCAGGTGGACCAGGACGCTGCGGCCGTCATCGTTGGTGATGACGTAGGCGTGGGGGTGAATCTTCATGACGGTTCCGCTGATCGGTGCCAGGGCGCTGACCTCGCCCCCGCCAGCGGGGTCCGGGGTGATAGCCACCCCGGGGCCGACGATCTTGCCGGAGAAGACGGGGTCGGGAACATCGCTGAGGGCGACGACGACGCCGGATACCGGCGACTGGACAGTCAGGCTCACCGCAGGTCCTCGATATCCTCTGCGATCGTGTCCGCGTTGGGGCCGACCACGACCTGCACGATATCGCCGAGCTTGACGACCCCGTGCGCTCCTGCGGCCTTCAGGGCCGCCTCGTCCACGAGGGAACCGTCCTCCAGCTCGCAGCGCAGCCGCGTGATGCAGGGCTCGATCTCCACGATGTTGTCGAATCCTCCGAGGGCGTCGACGATGCTCTGTGCCTGAGACATGGGTTCCTCCTGGGTCTGCCCGGGCGTGTGCCGGGTTCGGTGGGTGATGGTGCCGAGATGAGGCGTCAGGACGCGGGGGAGGTGCAGTCAGGTGCGGCACCTTCGCCGGTACCGGACTAATGGTCCATACCAGTACCCATGGTACAGGGCGCTTGGAGGTTGTCCAGTACTGACCTGCAACAGCCCGATAAGGCTACGAGCGGTCGGGGCGGAAGGCGGGTTTGGGGGTGGCCACCGGGACCCACAGGGTGTAGCGGTCGGCGCGGAACAGGGTGCGCGAGTAGTCGATGGCACAGTGCTCGTGGAAGGTGCGCCGGGTGATGTCCAGGGTCGGGGCTCCCTCCTGGACGGAGAGCAGCGCTGCTTCCTGGGCCGTGGCCGCGTGGGCCTCGATCACGTCCTCACCCCACTGCGGAGCCAGGTCGGCCTGGGTCAGTTCGGCGTAGACCGAGAAGTTAGGGTTGGTGCGCAACAGATTGGGTAGGAGTGCTGCGGGAATCCAGTTCTCCTCGATCGCCATGGGGATGGCGTTGGCTGTCAGTAGGCGACGCAGGTGATGGACCTCGGCCCCGGCCTCGAGCTCGAGCGCCTCCGCCACGGTCTCACTGGAGGTGATGGTCTCGGCCTGCAGCATGACGACGCCGGGCTCCATCCCACGGCGTTGCATCTCCTGGGTGAAGGAGGTCAGCCGGACCTGCAGGTCGAGCTTCGGGGGTGCCACGAACGTCCCCTTGCCCTGGTGGCGCTCCAGGACACCGTCAACGACGAGGGTGTCGATGGCTTGGCGCACGGTCATACGGGAAACCTCGAACTGTTCGCACAGCTCGCGCTCGGAGGGCACCGGGCTGCCGGTGGCGAGACCGTTCCTGATCAGGTCCAGCAGGTGATTGCGCACGATGACGTACTTGGCCTGCTTCTTACCTGCGTTCTTGGGCATGGGACTCCCCTGGTTGACAGCGGGTGGAGGCGGCCAGGAGAAGGGGTGTGCCTGCGACCGCTGCTTCCGCTCCGTCGTATCGATTTTCGTATCATTATGGCCGACGAGTGCGTCCCGCGCTTGACATTGAAGGGTCTATCGGTTTATCTGGTAGCGCTGGTCCAGACGTGTTCGGTGTCGATCCGTCCCGACTATTTTCGTCATATGGCTATCTCTGATGCGGCAGTGCAGCCGCGCGATCCTGAACTGGAGAACACTCATGTCAGACAAGAAGAAGACGGGCGGCGCCTTCGCCCTTGCTCAGCGTCTGGGGAGATCCCTGATGCTACCCATTGCCACGCTTCCGGCGGCGGGTCTGCTGCTGCGTCTGGGGCAGGCGGATATGCTGGGGGCCGAGGGGCTCGCCTCGAAGCTGTCCTGGTTGCAGCCTGTCGCAGACATCTTCGCCGCGGCCGGTGGGGCGGTCTTCGATAACCTGCCCCTCATCTTCGCCGTCGGTGTCGCCGTGGGTTTCGCCAAGAAGGCCGACGGCTCCACCGGAGTGGCCGCACTGTTCGGCTTCCTCGTCTACCGGGCAGTCACCTGGACCATGTCTCCCATCATCATGGGCGAGCCCGCGCCCCTGAGCAAGGAGGCCCTGGACTGCCTCCACTCCTTCGATCCCGCCAAGGGTGAGATCGCACAGGTCGGCCCCTGGAACCAGGGAGTCAAGCTCTGTGACATCCCCACCCAGACTCCCATCAACTACGGGGTCCTGGGCGGTATTGTCATCGGCATCGTCGCCGCTCTGCTCTGGCAGCGCTACTACCGAGTCAAGCTGCCCGACTGGCTGGCTTTCTTCGGCGGACGCCGCTTCGTCCCCATCGTCACCTCCGGCGCCGCGCTTGTCATCGCCCTGGTCATGTCGGCGCTCTACCCGGCCTTCAACTGGCTCATCAACGAACAGCTCGGCGGTTGGCTCATCAATGCCGGGAACTCCAAGGGCATCGCCGGCGCCCTGGCGGTCTTCGTGTTCGGTACCGTCAACCGGCTGCTCATCCCCTTCGGTCTGCACCACCTGCTCAACTCTGTGCCCTGGTTCCAGCTCGGCTCCTGCCAGACGGCCTCGGGCGGTACTGCGCACGGTGACCTCACCTGCTTCTTCCAGGGCGTGGACGGCTCGAACTCGTGGACCGGGGGCTTCATGACCGGATTCTTCCCGATCATGATGTTCGCGCTGCCCGCCGCCGCCCTGGCTATCTGGCACACGGCCAAGCCCGCCAAGCGCAAGGCGACCGGCGCCCTCATGATCTCGGTGGCCCTGACCGCCTTCATTACCGGCATCACCGAGCCCCTCGAGTACGCCTTCGCCTACGTGGCCTTCCCGATCTACGCCGTCCACGCGGTGCTGACCGGCTCCTCCCTGGCCGTCGCCAACCTGCTGGGCGCCAAGGACGGTTTCTCCTTCTCTGCCGGCGCGATCGACTACCTGCTCAACTTCGGCAAGTCCGCCGAGCTCTCCGGCGGGGTGGTCCGCGGCCCGCTCATGATCATCATCATGGGGCTGGTCTACGCCGTCATCTACTACTTCCTCTTCAGGTTCCTCATCGTCAAGTTCGACTTCAAGACCCCTGGGCGCGAGGACGACGACGTCGACGCCTTCGCCGCCGCGCAGGCCGCCGCCGCCAAGTCCACGGGCAAGAAGTCTGCGGAGTCATCCCGGCGCTGAGCGATGCCGGTGCCGGGATGTCGGAGCCGGCACCTCACGAGCTGGGGCCGAGCGCGTCATGCGCTCGGCCCCATTTCATTGCGTCATCCTGAGCCCGCTGAGGGCCGCAGTGCGGCGCGGCTACTGCCTGCTCTGGCTCTCAGCGGCCTGCGCCCTGGCCACACGCAGCGTGTCATCGAGGTTCTCGCGCACGATCCGTTGCAGCGCGGCCGGGGCCTGGGCGTGGGACTCCAACCAGCCCCTCAGGGCGGCGGCCGGGTCATCAGCGCCCTTCAGGCCCACCGTGGCGCAGGACCACAGCCCCGTCAGCAGGTTCTCGGCCATGTGGAAGGTGCGTGAGGACCACACCGAGTCGATGGCCTCCACATACGCCCCCACGAAGGGAGCCAGCAGCTCGGGGTGGCGCTCGACATTGGTCAGGCCCCGCAGGACGCGCACCTGGGTCTCATTGGGCATGGAGACGTCGTCGACGAGGGCCCGCCAGGTGGCCCGCTTGGCCTCCGGGGTCGGAATCGATGCGCGGGCCTCCGCGGCGCGCTCACGTCCTGTGGTGGTGCGGTCCCGGGCCTCCTCGGTGCGGATCTGCTCCTCCCCGCTGCGGCCGGCGGCCACCAGACCGATCAGCAGGTCCCAGCGCAGGTCCTGGTCGATGTCGAGACCGCCAAGAGTCTCGCTCCCCTCCAGAAGACCGGCGACGACGTCGAGCTGCTCATCGGTGACGGCGTGAGCGGCCAGCGCCCGAACCAGCTGGAGCTGCTTGTCGCTTCCAGCCTGGGCCGCCCGCGCCAGCTCCAGCAGCCGGTCGGCCGTTCCCGGAGCCAGATCCCGGCGCACGGCCGGGGGCAGGAAACCCGACAGGCAGGTCGTGACGCGCCCCAGCAGCCCCTGGACGACCGAGGAGTGCTCCTCCACGCCCAGTGCCCGCAGCGCCGCGTCGAGGAATCGGGAGGCGGCGAGCTCGCCGTCGCGCACCATGTCCCAGGCCGAGGCCAGGACGATCGAGCGCGGCAGGGACTCGGTGAAGGACTCGATGTGCTCGAGCCCGAAGGACAGTGAGGCCTCATCGAGGCGGACCTTGGCGTAGGTGAGGTCGTCGTCGTTGAGGACGAGGACATCCGCCCGCTTGGTGCCGACCAGTTCAGGCACTTCGGTCAGCTCGCCGTCGACGTCGAGCTCGATGCGGTTGGTGCGCTCCAGGCGCCCCTTCGCGCCCTGGCCGGTCAGGGTGTAGCAGCCGATCACCACCCGGTGCGGGCGCACAGAGGCCGGCGAATCGGCGGGGATCTCCTGGAGGACGGCCGCCTGGGTGATGAGGCCGTCGGCGTCGGTGGCCAGCTGCATGCGCAGGGTCGTCACGCCGGCCTCCTGGAGCCACAGGCGGGTCCAGGTACTCAGATCGCGTCCCGAGACCGCCTCCAGCTCACGGAGCAGGTCGCTCAGCTCGGCGTTGGCGTAGGCGTGCGCCGCCAGGTAGCGCTGGATGCCGGCGAAGAAGTTCTCCCTGCCCACGTAGCCCACGAGCGCGGCCAGGACCGAGGCCCCCTTGGCGTAGGTGATGCCGTCGAAGTTGACCTCGACGTCGTGAAGGTCGTGGATCTCCGCGGCCACGGGGTGGGTGGAGGACAGCTGGTCCTGGTTGTAGGCCCACCCCTTCTCCAGGGTCTGGAAGGTCGTCCAGGCCTGGTTCCAGCGGGTGATCTCGGCGGTGGCCAGGGTGGAGGTGTACTCGGCGAAGGACTCGTTGAGCCACAGGTCGTTCCACCAGGTCATGGTGACCATGTCCCCGAACCACATGTGGGCCAGCTCGTGCAGGATCGTCACGGCGCGCCGCTCCACGCGGGCCTCGACGGGCCTGGAACGGAAGATGTAGTCGTCACGGTGGGTGACGCAGCCGGCGTTCTCCATCGCTCCGGCGTTGAACTCGGGGACGAAGACCTGGTCATACTTGGTGAAGGCGTAGGGGGTGGCGAATAGGTCCTCGTAGTAGGCGAAGCCCCGTTTGGTCAGGTCCAGGATCTCTTCTGAGTCCATGTGCTCGACCAGGCTCTTACGGCAGTAGACCCCCAGTGGCACGGTGCGTCCGTCGCCGGCCACGTACTCGTCGGTCGCACCGACGTAAGGCCCGGCGACGATGGCCGTAACGTAGGAGCTCATCGGCTCGGTGGGGGCGAAGACGAAGGTGTGGGCGTCTCCTGAGCCGTCGGAGGCCTCGGCGGGAACCGGCTCAGGAGTGGGGGAGTTGGACAGCACCGTCCAGCTCGACGGCGCGGTGACCGTGAAGGTGAAGGAGGCCTTGAGATCGGGCTGCTCGAAGACCGCGAATACCCGCCGGGAGTCGGGGACCTCGAACTGGCTGTAGAGATAGGTCTCGCCGTCGGCCGGGTCGGTGAAGCGGTGCAGCCCCTCTCCGGTGTGCATGTAGGCGCAGTCGGCGACGACGACCAGCTCATTGTCCGCGGCCAGATCCTTCAATGCGATGCGCGAGTCCGTGTAAACCTCGGCGAGGTCAAGTGGGATCCCGTTGAGAGTGATGGAGTGGACCGTCGGTGCGACGAGGTCGATGAAGGTGGAGGAACCCGGTGTGGCCGTGAAGCGTGCCGTGGTGGTGGAGCCGAAGACCGTCTCACCGCGCGTGAGGTCGAGGACGACGTCGTAGCTCTGGGTCCGTACGGTTGCGCTGCGCTCGGCGGCCTCAAGGCGAGTCAGGTTCTGACCGGGCATAAGAACTCCTGTCTGAGAGGGATGCGCTGCCCAATGAGGGCGCGCCGGGTGATTGTCTCACCTTCGGATCGACACCGGCAGTGCCTGAAGCGCCGCACAACGGCGCCGGGGGACGACACGTCACGTGTCGTCCCCCGGCGCCGAGGCTGTTCCCGCGGCTTGGGGAACGTCAGCGGATCAGGTCACAACCGGTTCAGGCCTTGTTGCGCCGACGCAGCACCAGGGCAGCGCCTCCGGCTACGACCAGGAATGCGGCGATTCCGCCGAAGACCATGCCGTTGGCACCGGTGTGGGCCAGAGACTCGTCGCTGTCCTTGGTGGTCTCGCCGCCGGCCCGGTTGTCCGAGGAGGACTCCTTGGCGTTCGAGCTCAGGCTGCTGCCCTTGTCGGCCCCGGCCTTGTTGTCGCCGGCGTTGGCCTGCTTGTCGTCACCAGTCTGCTTGTTTCCGGCGTTGGCGTTGCTGTTGCTTCCGCCATTGCTGCTGCCGCCGCCGTTGTTCTCGGTGGTGTTGTGCTCAGTGTTCTGACGCTCGGTGGTCTTGTCGCCGCCACCGTTGTTCTCGGAAGTGTTCTGCTCAGTGGCCTTGTCACCTCCGGCCTGCTTGTCGCCGCCGCCGTTGTTGTCAGTGGTGTTGTGCTCAGTGTTCTGACGCTCGGTGGTCTTGTCGCCGCCACCGTTGTTCTCGGTGGTGTTGTGCTCAGTGTTCTGACGCTCGGTGGTCTTGTCGCCGCCACCGTTGTTCTCGGTGGTGTTCTGCTCGGTGGTCTTGTCGCCTCCGGCCTGCTTGTCGCTACCGCCGTTGTTCTCGGTGGTCTTGTCACCGCCGTTGTTGTTCTCAGTGGTCTCGGTCTCTGTGGTGGAGCGCTCGGTGCTTTCGACGGTGAAGGTGTGGTGGGAGACCGTGGTGACGGTCTGGCTGGTGGCCGTCTCGCTGTGGTGGGAGCCGGTCAGGACCAGGACGTACTCCCCGTCGGGGGCGTCAGCGGGAGCGGGCAGGCTGCCCGTGAGGTTGCCATTGGCGTCAACCGTCAGCTCTCCGAGGGTGTAGCAGATGCTGGAGTCGCTCTTGCTCTTGAGGAGAACAGTGACTCTCTCACTGGCATAGAAGCCCTGGGCGTTGAAGGTGAAGGTCTGGGACTGGCTCTCCGCGCGGGCGGAGACCTCATAGGAGCCGGAGATGCGTGTGTCGTCGAAGTAGATCTGCGTCTGCTGCTGCTTGGTCACCTGGGTCGTCTCAGTCTTGTCGCCGTAGGTCATGCAGCCGGCGCCAATGGTCCACCCGTCAGTAGTGGTGGCCGTGGTCGAGCCGATGGACTTGATGAGCGCAGCCAGATCGAGGTTTGACGTCCAGCTGCCGTCCGCAGCCGCCTTGGTCTTGACGACGTCGGACACGGTGCCGTCCGGTGCGTACAGCGCGATGCCGACGGTGGCCTGCTTCCCGGTGCAGCCGGTTCCCGAGACGGTGAAGGACGTGTTGGTGCTGGCCGACACGAAGGTCTTCTCCTGGGTGATCTTGAAGCTGCTGCCCTCACTGGTCTTGCCGGGAGCCGGGGTGGCCTCGCTGGTCTTGCCGGGAGTGGGGGTGGCCTTGCTGGTCTTGCCGGGAGCCGGGGTGGGCTGAGCAGGGCTGCCGGGGGGTGTAGTTGCCTCGGCGGTGCTGCTGGGGGTGCTCGGACTGTTGCTGTTGGAGCTGTTGGCGAGAACGGGGGAGGCAATGAGTGAGGCTCCGGTCATTGCGGCCACCGCGCTGGCTGTGGCCAAGGGACGTCCAAGACGCATGTGTCCTCCTAGGTCTGACGAGGGGAACGATGGCTGTCGGCGATCCGATTCTTCGTCGACTCGTTATCTACCGTAACGATGAATAGGGCGAGGGCGTGGGTCTCTGAAGTGATACCAGACACATGTGCGGGTGTCCTCTCTCACGTGAAAAAGTGGGGTGTTGAGCGAGGACGGCGACGAAAGGCTGATACGGCGGGGAAGGCTCGCAGTCTCGAAGGTTAGCGACTAGGAGCCTGCTGGCCGACAGGTTTTGGGGCTGTACCCATAGCGGGCCAGCAGGTCACGCGACTCCTGGTTGGGTGAGACGATGATCGACTCGTCCCGAGGTCCTGTCGGAAGGTCGACGATGGTCGTGGCTCCGGCCCGCCCGGCTTTTGAGGCACTGCGTCCCAGTGTGGCCAGGTCGCTGAGCCCGGTACCTGAGTCCAGGGTGATGTTCCCGGCCACGGTGTGTGCCAGCTGATGGAGTGAGACGGGATTACTGGCCTTCTGCCCGATGGCGGACAGCACGGCCTGCATGACGGTGGCTGTGGACTGGCTGCGGCGTTGGGCGCCATCGGCCTGGCTCATGGCCACCCATCTGCCGTCGCGCAGGATCTCCGGATGCCGTGAGCGGACGAGGGCCAGGGCGTCGATCCCGCTGAGCCGGTGGTGGCCGGCGGAGGTGAGGTTCAGTCCGGTGTAGGCGTCCCGAACCGGCTCGGGGACGTCCACCTCGATGCCTCCCAAGGAGTCGATGATGGTGGCGAACTGAGCCATGTCGATGGTCACCAGATGCGAGGTGGGGATTCCCAGGCCCGTGCACAGGGCGTTGACCGTGTTCTGCGGTCCCGGGACGTAGGTGGTGGCCAGGCGGTCCAGCTCCCTTCCCTTACTGTTGATGGTCAGGTCCCGGGGCAGGTTGATGACGGTGAGTCCCTCCTGAGAGGGGCGTACCAGGGCGATGACATCGGCGCGGGAGCCCTCCACCTCCTGAGTGGTTCCGTAGCGGTTCTGGTCTCCCGGCACGGTGGCGCGCGAGTCGGTTCCCAGGATCAGCCAAGTCTCGCCCGCCGTCGGGGAGGACGTGGAGGGCATGGCGATATCGACGCGTGCGGGGCGATGAACCAGGACGGCCACGTCGGTTCCCAGTGCAAGAGCGGTCGTCATGACCGCGGCGCTCAGGCCGACGACGATTCTGCGTCGCCTCGACCAGCGCTTGATGCTTGTGCCTCCCCGACGTCGACGGCCTCGCTGAGGCGGAGGGGAGGCGGCGTCGGGGAGGTCCCCGGTGGCGTCCGAGGCCTCCGAGGGGGCTGCGCTGTGCTCGTCGTGGGAGGTGGAGTCCATGGTCTCAGTGTCCACTTCGGGGCAGTGCTGTGCCGTCAGGCGCGGACGTGCGCGCCGCATGAGGGCTGCGGGATGGGACAAGGCCGCCGGGGAGACGGCACGCGGTGGTGCTGTCTCCCCGGCGGGACATGTTCCCAGTCAGACTGGAAGGAGACGATCAGGCCTTACGGCGACGCACGACGAGGACGCCGCCACCGATGGCCACGAGGGCCGCGGCAATGCCTCCGAAGAGCAGGCCGTTGGCACCGGTCTTGGCCAGAGGCTTGCCCGAGGTGGAGGCCGCAGGGGTGGCCGGGACGTTCACGCTGCCGTTGTTGGCGGGAGCGGTCGGGTTGGCGGTGGCGCCACCGTTGTCGCCGATGCTGTTGTTAGCGTCATCCGCGAGGTCGAAGCGGTGGCCCTTGACGACGACGGTCCTGGTGCTGCTGCCGCCCTCGCCGTATCGGTCGCCCTCAAAGGTCAGCGTGTACTCGCCGTCAGGCACATCCGAGGGGGCCGGCAGCTCACCCGTGACGTTGCCGTTGGCGTCAGCCTTCAGCTTGCCGACGGGGTAGGTCTTGGCGGGGTCGTTCTTGTTGACCAGGGTGAGGGTGACCTCCTCGTTGGGGGAGAAGCCCTTGACGTTCACCGTGATCTTCTGAGTGCCGTCCTGGTCGGTGGTGATCTTGTAGGTACCCTCCACCTTGGTGTCGTCGAAGGCGATGGCCTCCTGAACCTGGCCCTTCTTCTCGCCGTAGGCGACGCAGCCGGCTCCGATGGACCAGCCGTCGGCCGAGCCGTCCGTCTTGGCCTCAACGCCGGTGGACTTGACCAGCTCGGGGATGTTCAGGGTGGTGGACCAGTTGCCCTCGGCGTCGGGGGTAGCTGTCACGACGGTGGACATATCGCCCTTAGGGGTGTAAAGGGCGATACCGACTGCCGCGTCCTTGCCGGTGCAGCCGGTTCCCGACACCGTGAAGGCGGGGTCCGAGGGGCTGACGATGTTCTGCTGGTCCTCGGCGAACTTGAAGGCGAGAGAGTTGTCAGCCAGCGCGGGGGAGGCGGCGAGGGAGGCGCCGATGGCAGCGGCCATCACGCTTGCGGCGGCCAGGGGGCGTCCGAGACGCATGAGTACTCCTAGATAGATATGAGGGGGATGGGTGGCAACCGGTGAGTCGGGGTATCACCGCGTTGCCCCCACCTTAGCGCCCCTCAGGGCGAGGTTCCACGATTTTTTGTAGATGAGGTGTCGACCTCAGTGGTGGGTAGTTGTGGATTCGTCTAACTGGGGCAACGAGTTTTGGTTGCTTGAGCTTGATTCCGAGCATCCGGGCCATTTACCAAATAGAGACCCGTTCGTTGGGATCCAGCCACAAGGCGTCGTTGGGATCCACCTCAAAGGCCTGGTAGAAGGCATCCACGTTGCGCACGATTCCGTTACAACGGAACTCCGCCGGCGAGTGCGGGTCGACGGTCAGGAGCAGCTCGGCGTAGTCCGGGCGGCTCTTGGAGCGCCAGATCCGCGCCCAGGAGTAGAAGAAGCGCTGCAGGCCGGTGAGCCCGTCGATGACAGGAGCCTCATCCAGTGAGGGGATGCCGGAGTCGGCCAGGGCCAGGGAGTAGGCCTTGAGGGCGATGCCCAGACCACCCAGGTCGCCGATGTTCTCCCCGATGGTCAAGGCGCCGTTGACGTGCGGGATCTCTGCCTGCGCCGTGCCCGCGTCCCGGTGCTTGGTGACGACGACCTCGGGGGTGTAGGCGTCGTACTGGCTGATGAGCGCGCTCGTGCGCTCAGTGAAGGCCTCCCGGTCCTCCTGGGTCCACCAGTCGCTGACCTTTCCGGTGCCGTCGAAGGTGGAGCCCTGGTCGTCGAAGCCGTGGCCGATCTCGTGACCGATGACGGCGCCGATGCCCGCGTAGTTCACGGCGTCGTCGGCCTGCGGGTCGAAGAAGGGAGGCTGAAGGATCGCCGCGGGGAAGACGATCTCGTTCATGGTGGGGTTGTAGTAGGCGTTGACCGTCTGGGGGGTCATGTGCCACTCGTCGTGGTCCACCGGCTTGGTCAGCTTGTTCAGCGAGTAGGCCATATCGGCCCGCTCCACGCTGCGCACCGAGGCCAGCACGTCCCCGGGGACGACCTCCACGGCCGAGTAGTCGCGCCAGCGCACCGGATAGCCGATCTTGGGGGTGAACAGCGCCAGCTTCTCCAGGGCCCGCTCCCGCGTGGCCGGACTCATCCACTCCAGCGAGGAGATGGACTGGTGGTAGGCCTCAATGAGGCGGCCCACCAGGGCCTCCATCGCCGACTTGTGCGACGGCGGGAAGTGATGCTCCACGTAGATCTCGCCCAGTGCCTCGCCCAGGCAGGACTCCACCAGGCCGACGCCGCGCTTCCAGCGGGGCCGCAGCTCGTCGGTCCCCTGGAGCGTGCGGCCGTAGAAGTCGAAGTTCTCCTCCACGAAGGCGCCTGACAGCAGGGTGGCGCGTCCGTGAACGACGTGCCAGGCGGCCCAGGCCTTGAGGTCCTCCAGGTCGGTCTGTCGCCAGATGCCTGCCGCGTGGGGGAGGTAGTCGGGCTGGGTGACGATGGCCTCCTCGAGGAAGGTGGTCTGCTCGATGCCGGCGGTCCGGGCGGCCGCGCGGATCCCCTCGCGCCACTCGTGCCAGGGCAGGCCCGGGGCCGAGTCCACGATCTGCCGCCAGGACATCGGGTTGTTCATCTTCTCCACGTCACGGCAGGTGACGCGGTCCCAGTGCCCCTTGGCCAGGGCGGTCTCCACGGCCATGACCCGCTCGGCCAGCTCCTCACCCGAGGCGCCGAAGGACTCCGTCAGGCCCGCCAGAGCCAGCATCCTGGCCACGTGCTCCACATAGGCCTGGCGCAGCGGGGCCTGAGCCTCCTCGCGGTAGTAGGACTCGTCCGGCAGCCCCAGCCCTGACTGGCCTATCCAGCTCGTGTAGCGCTCCGGGTCGTTGATGTCCACCTCGACATCGGCACCGACCACGCCCATAAAGCCGATGGGCGTTATCTCTCCCAGTGCTCGGCCCAGATCCTCCTTGGAGGAGGCGCCCAGCACCGGCGCCAGCTCCCCAGCCAGCGGCTCGGCCCCCAGCTCCTCCAGGCGGGACTCGTCCATGAAGGCCTCGTAGAGGGCGCCGACTCGGCCCCGGTTGGTGGCCAGGACCTCTGAGACCTCCTCGGGCGCCACGGAGGAGAGCTGCTCGGCGAGCTCCTCAACGATCTGGCGGCAGGCGGCCTCGGCCTCGTCACGCAACGTCGTGAAGGCTCCGGTGCTGGGACGGTCCGCCGGGATCTCGGCGGTCGCGAGCCACTGGCCGTTGACGAATCGGAACAGGTCGTCCTGGGGGCGCACGGAGGTGTCGGTGTGCGCCGTCTCCAGCACGCCGGCGAGGACCGCGTCGACGGTGGGGCCGGGGGAACCCGCTGGCTGAGAGCGGTGGGCCGGTGAGTCCGATGCAGGGCCGGTGGAAGTCGGTGAGGTCGCGCAGGCGTCAGTCATAGCGGACACGCTAACCCGCTCCGCTGCTCTCAGGTGCTCTGACAGCGCCCGTTGCCTCATGGTGCGAAGCGCTGTTCGCGTGAGGCACAATTCTGCCCATGCGCATCCATATCGCCTCCGACCACGCCGGTTTCGAGCTCAAGAGCGCCGTGATCGAGCACTTGAGGGAGCAGGGGCACGCCGTCGTCGACCACGGAGCCCACTCCTACGACCCGGATGACGACTACCCCGCCTTCTGTCTGGCCTGTGGGGAGGCCGTCGTGGCCGACGCCGGGAGCCTAGGCATTGTTCTCGGGGGCAGTGGAAACGGGGAGCAGATCGCTGCCAACAAGGTTGACGGGGTGCGCGCCGCCCTGGCCTGGTCGATCGAGACCGCCCGACTTGCCCGCCAGCACAACAACGCCAACGTCGTCGCCCTGGGTGGACGCATGCATGATCTGGGGGCGGGCCTGGCCATCATCGATGCTTTCCTCACCGAGCCCTTCAGCGGCGATGAGCGCCACGTGCGTCGCATCGCCCAGCTCGCCGACTACGAGAGCCGCGTTCATGACGCCGCCGCTCCAGCGGCTGATCCCACCGACGACTCCACCTCCACCGGGGCCTGAGCATGCCGGAGGGGCACACCATCCACCGGCTCGCCGCCGCCCTTGACGAGCTCTACGGTGGCCAGAGCCTGCGCGTGTGCTCACCGCAGGGGCGTTTCGCCGACGGGGCGAGCCGTCTGGACGGCCAGGTCCTCCTGGGTAGCCAGGCCCACGGCAAGCACCTCTTCCTGCCCTTCGGTCCCCGCGCCGACATGTCCCTCGACGACGCCTCCGTCACCTGGCTGCGGATCCACCTGGGCCTCTACGGGGCGTGGACCTTCGACGGCGACCGTGAGTTCACGGCGCCCCACGCCATCGGAGCGCCGCGTCGGCGCGTCGGGGAGCGCGGCGAGCACGCCCTCAAGGGCGGAGGAGGATCGGCCCTGAGCGGACTGAACGGCGGGAGCCTCGAACCCGGGCACCAGGGCGCTGGCGCGCACGGGCCCGCCCCCGAGGAGTGGGAGCCGCCCGAGCCGCGCGGTGCGGTGCGGCTTCGGCTGCTCGGCGAGCACGGGGTAGCCGACCTGACCGGACCGGCGGCCTGCGAGCTGCTGGACGCCGAGGGCGTGGCCACCGTGCGCCGCCGCCTCGGCCCGGACCCGCTGCGCGCCGACGCCGACGTGGAGGCCTTCGTGGCCAAGGCGCGCTCGCGGCGCAAGAGCATCGGGGAGCTCCTCATGGACCAGGCCGTCATCTCCGGGGCCGGCAACATCTACCGGGCTGAGACGCTCTTCCGGGTCGGGGTCTCGCCCTTCCAGGCGGGCAACCGCATCAGCCAGGAGCGGCTGCGGGCTATCTGGGAGGACCTGCGCCCCCTCATGGAGTACGGGGTGGCCACCGGCTTCATCACCACCGTCGACCTCGACGACGTCCCCGACCCCCTGCCGCCCCACGACCCTGAGGCCGGCCGGTGGTACGTCTACCACCGCACCGGCCGTCCCTGCCTGCGCTGTGGGACCCCGGTGGCCGAGCGGGAGGTAGCGTCCCGCCGGCTCTTCTGGTGCCCGACCTGCCAGGCCCGCTGAAACCGGCTGGAGTCCCGCCGATCACCATTAAGGTGGCGGCATGTCGAACGCCTCGCCCGCCCTGCACTCCTCGAGCTGGTCCTCCTCGACTGCCGGCCTGCTGACCCGCGACCACCACCTGACCGTTCCCCTGGACCGCAGCGGGCAGGGGGACTCAGCCCCCGACGGGACGGAGTCCATCACCGTTTACGCCCGTGAGATCTCAGTCGCCGGCATCGACCCGCTCTCCAGGCCCCCGCTGGTCTTCCTCCAGGGCGGGCCGGGCTGCGAGGCGCCGCGCCCCAGCGCCGACTCCGGGCTCGGCTGGATCGGTGCGATCCTGGAGCACCACCGACTCATCCTTGTCGACCAGCGCGGCACCGGCGCCTCCAGCCCGGTGGACCGGCCCGATGCCGCCGGCGCTCCCGCAGACACCGCCCGGCTGCTCACTCACCTGCGCGCCGACGAGATCGTCGAGGACTGTGAGGACCTGCGCCGCGCCCTGGGCCTGGAGCGCTGGAGCCTGCTGGGCCAGTCCTTCGGGGGGTTCTGCGTCACCCGGTACCTCTCCGAGCACGCCCAGAGCCTGGAGAAGGTCTACATCACCGGTGGCCTGCCCGCCGTCGGGCACAGCATTGACGAGGTCTACGCCCTCAGCTACGAGGCGATGCGCGTCAAGAGCGAGGAGTACTACGCCCGCTTCCCCCAGGACCGCGACCACATGGCGTCTCTGGCCGAGAAGGCCGGTCGGGGTGAGCTGAGGACGGCAGGAGGGGACCTCGTCGGACCTGAGCGCCTGCGCTCGCTCGGTGCCCTGCTGGGCGGGGCCGGGGGAGCAGACACGATCCACTACCTCCTGGAGCGCGACCCCGACTCCTGGGCCTTCCGCTATGACCTGGGGCAGTGCCTGCCCTTCGGCGGCAGGTTCCCGCTCTACGCCGTCATCCACGAGTCCTGCTGGGCCGACACCGGCACCACCGACTGGGCCGCCCAGCGGGTGCGCCCCGCGGTCTTCGACGACGATCCCACCCTGCTGACAGGTGAGCACGTGCGCCGTGAGGTCTTCGTCGAGGACGCCGGTCTGCGCCCCTGGCTGGAGGTGGCCGACCTCCTGGCCGCGCACGAGTGGCCGGCGCTCTACGACCCGGCCCGCCTCAGGTCCACGACGACGCCCGGGGCGGCCGCCGTCTACGCCCGCGACGTGTTCGTGCCGATGACCACCTCCCTGGAGACGGCCGCGCTCATCCCCGGCCTGCGCACCTGGATCACCAGCGAGTACGAGCACGACGGCTCACGCGCCTCCAGCGGCCGGGTTTTCAAGCGCCTGCGCGACCTGGCCGCCGGAGTGATCGCCCGCTGACCGCGTGCGCGGGCGGCTTCATCGGGCGACGTGAGGTGGCCTGTGAGGCGCTTGCTGGGATGCCGTGAGACGGCTCAGATATAGATGGTCGGGTCCATCATGAGCTCGGGGTCGGTGCGGGGGTCGCGGGCCCGGCTGGGCACGCCCACGGCGACATGACCCTGCGGGAGGTTCTTCACCAGGACCGCGTTGGCCCCCACCTTGGCCCCGTCCTCGACAGTGACCGGTCCCAGGACCTTGGCGCCGGCTCCGATCTGCACGTTGTTGCCGATGGTGGGATGACGCTTGCCCGGACTCATCGACACCCCGCCCAGAGTCACTCCGTGGAACAGCAGGACGTCGTCGCCGACCTCCGCGGTCTCACCGATGACCACGCCCATGCCGTGGTCGATGAAGAAGCGCTCACCGATCTTCGCGGCCGGGTGGATCTCGATACCGGTGAAGTTGCGGGCCGCCTGAGACAGGGCGCGCGCCGCGAAGCGGTGCCCCTTGTGCCACAGCTTGTGAGCCGCACGGTGCGCCCACAGGGCGTGGACACCCGGGTAGAGGAGGGCCACCTCTAAGCTGGAGCGGGCGGCGGGGTCGCGTCTGCGCGCCGTGGCCAGGTCCTCACGGGCCAGGTCCAGAAAGGACCGTTTGGAGTTGTGCATGGTGTGCTCCTCTGATGGGTGACGGTGCGGCCCAGGTCGGCATGTGAGCCTTCACCTCACCCGCTGCGCCGGTGACAACACCGACGGCGGCTCGCCTGTTCCCAGGTTCGCCGCCGTCGGGGAGTGTCAGTCGAGGAAGTCCTTGAACAAAGGCGTGGACAGGTAGCGTTCACCGGTGTCGGGCAGGACGGTGACGATGGTCTTGCCCTCAAACTCAGGGCGCCTGGCCAGCTCGCTGGCGGCGGCCAGAGCGGCGCCCGAGGAGATCCCCACCAGGAGGCCCTCCTCGGCCGCGGCGCGACGCGCGTAGGTGATGGCGACGTCGGACTCGATGTGGAGCAGCTCGTCCCAGATGCCCTGGTCGAGAATCTCAGGAACGACGTTGGGGCCCAGGCCCTGGATCTTGTGGGGGGCGGCCTGGCCCTCACTCAGCAGCGGGGACTCGGAGGGCTCGACGCCGTAGATCCGCACCCCGGGCTTCTCCTGACGCAGTACCTGGCCCACGCCGGTCAGCGTGCCCCCGGTGCCGATACCGGCCACGAAGACGTCGATGTCGCCCCCGGTCTGCTCCAGGATCTCCCGGGCCGTCGTCTCGCGATGGATCTTGGGGTTGGCGGGGTTGGTGAACTGGGAGGCGAGGATCGAGTTGGGGGTGGCGGCCTGGATCTCTTCGGCCCGCTTGACTGCTCCGGCCACGCCGCCCTCGGTGGTCAGCACCAGCTGCGCACCGAAGGCGCGCATGATCGCCCGGCGCTCCTTGGACATCGTCTCGGGCATGGTGATGATGACCTTGTAGCCCAGGGCCGCTCCCACCATGGCTAGGCCGACTCCGGTGTTCCCGGAGGTCGCCTCCACGATGGTGCCGCCGGGCTTGAGGTCACCGGAGGCCTCCGCGGCGCGCACGATGGACAGGGCGATGCGGTCCTTGACCGAGGCGGCCGGCTCGAAGGCCTCCACCTTGGCCAGGACGGTGGCGGGGGCGCCGTCGGTGACGCGGTTGATGCGGACCAGGGGAGTGTTGCCGACCAGGGCGGTTGCGTCGGGTGCGTACGTCATAGTGATGTCCTTCGGATGTGGGTTGGGTGAGCTCTGTGGTGACGGCGACCGGCGGAGCCGTGTGATGTGGCGACGTCGGGCCCGCAAGAGCTCGTGAAAGAAAAGTGAAGTGGGGACGGTCCGCGTCCGTCAGGGGTGGCCACGTCGTAGGGAGTGGCTCAAACAGCAGGGGTGACCGCCTGCTTCGGGAGCGCCGGGCATGCGCGCAGCGGTACGCGCACAGATGTCGTGGCCTGGCGCTCTACCGACACCGGCAGCAGCACATGGGCGCAATGGGCATGGAGGCCATGGAGGACATGGCGGACACGGTGCACATGACGGCCTTAACCATCATGGGTCCTCCTCTGTTCCTCACGGCGACTGAAATGCGCCTGCCCGGGCGTGAACTGCTTATCAGCTTATCTGGGGCGTGGTGCCCGCTGCTGGTGAAACCCTACCCCGCCTCAGACGGTGATCGCCACATCCGTCCGGCATCTGTTCGCATGTGGTCGCGAACGCGACCGATCCCGTGCGTGTCGGGTGGCCGCCGCGCCGGAGGGTCACAATGCCGGCCTTGGGTATCAGGCCGAAGGCGCAGGGATCTCAACCAGTCGGCTGCCGGCCGGTTCTGCCACCCCCTCGCCCCGAGTCAGGGCTGCCAGTGGGGCGTGCAGGAGCTCAGGGTCGGCGCAGGACGTGGCCAGCACGAGGACGGCGTGGGTCGGCCCCCAGATCGTCTCCTCGACGTGAATGATCGAGGCGGCGGCGACCGCGCCGCCCTCCACCGTCGGCCCCGATGTCGCGGTGGGATTGCGGGAGCGCAGCTCCGCCTCGATCCTGCCTGCCTGAGCCACCGGAACGCGCAGGTCCCACAGATGAAGCCGGGTCAGGGTGACACGCGTGGCCGCCTGAAGCGCCTGAGCGGTCGCCTCGGAGTAGGCACGTACCAGTCCGCCGGTTCCCAGGAGCGTTCCGCCGAAGTAGCGGGTGACGACGACGGTCGTGTTGGCCAGCCCCGTTCCCCGCAGCACGTCGAGCATGGGCTGGCCGGCCGTACCGGAGGGCTCGCCGTCGTCGTTGGAACGCTCGGTGGGTGGGGGAGGGGCGGCCAGGGTGTGCTCCTCGGAGAGGTCGGTGAGCGTCAGCGCCGAGCAGTGGTGGCGCGCGTCGGGGTAGGTGGAGCGCACGCTCGCGATGAAGCTGCGGGCCTCGTCCATGGAGTCCGTGCGGCAGGCACGTGCCAGGAAGTGGGACTTCCTGATCTCCAGGTCGATCTCGGGCTGCTCGCCGTGGATCAGCGTGATGAGCCCGGGGGATCCGTGCTCCTGAGACGGCTGGTGCGATGGTGTGCGAGGGGCGTGCGAGGCCATGGCAGGATCCTCGCACGGGGCGGGTGCGGGACCGATGTCACACGCCTTGAGGCGGTCTTGGACTGGAAGCGGTCCCGGCGATGTCGTTATGGTGTCCCTCGGTCCAGTTTCGAGGGGTCGTCCGATCCCCAGGTTCATGAGAGAGGAGCGGGCCCATGGCAGTGCCGAAGCGGAAGATGTCCCGCAGCAACACCCGCAACCGCCGCTCACAGTGGAAGGCCAAGCTCACCGAGCTCACCACCATCCGCGTCCAGGGCCGCGAGATCTCCGTGCCTCGCCGTCTGGCGCGGGCCTACAAGGAAGGCCTCATCGAGCAGTGAGGCTGCTGGTGGAGGGGTGAAACCCTTCATCCACGCGGGTGTAGCTCAATGGTAGAGCCTCTGCCTTCCAAGCAGATTGCGCGGGTTCGATTCCCGTCACCCGCTCTGTGAGCCGAAAGGGGCCGCTCCTCGGCGGTCCCTTTCGTCACGTCACGGGCTGTGGCGCAGTTTGGTAGCGCACCTGCTTTGGGAGCAGGGGGCCGCGGGTTCAAATCCCGCCAGCCCGACTCCTCGTCCTGTGGGCGCGACCCACGAGCAGACTGCATCAGGAGCGCGTCAATGCCGGATGCGTGGCCCGTGAATATGCCGGTGCGTCCGATAGCGATGACGCACCCTGTACGGCGCCTCCTCCTGTGTCCAGACTCATGTGCCAGGGACGGGCGCAGCGTCGATCCCACTGTCCGTTTGCCCTAAGATGGCACGGATTGACGCCACAGACGCGCGTCCGCCGAGCGCCTTCGAGCGCGTCGGTGTTACCGCAGAACTCAGACCTTGGGAGCAACCCCCGTGAAGACCACAGTCGAGAATCTTGACCCCAGTCGCATCAAGCTGACCGTTGAGGTCCCCTATGAGGAGCTCAAGCCCAGCCTGGATGCCGCCTACAAGGAGATCGGCTCCCAGATCCAGGTCCCCGGCTTCCGTCGCGGTCACGTCCCCAACCGGGTCATCGACCAGCGCGTCGGCCGCGGGGCCGTCATTCAGGAGGCCGTCAACAACAAGCTCTCCGACTTCTACCGGGATGCCATCACCGAGGCTGAGCGGGTCCCCATGCTCCAGCCCGAGGTTGACGTCGTCGAGCTGCCCAACGCCACCGGAGAGAACGGCGGTCAGCTGGCCTTCACCGCTGAGGTCACTGTTCGCCCCGTTATCGAGCTGCCGGACCTGAGCAAGGCCAAGCTGACCGTGGACGCCGTCGAGGTCACCGATGAGGACGTCGACACCGAGCTGGACAGCCTGCGTGCCCGCTTCGGCTCCCTGAAGTCCGTGGGCCGCAAGGCCAAGACCGGTGACTTCGTCACCATTGACCTCAAGGCTGTCATCGACGGCGAGGAGGTCGACTCCATCTCCGGCGTCTCCTACGAGATCGGCAAGGGCAACATGCTCAAGGGCCTGGACACCGCCCTGCGCGGTCTGAAGACCGACGAGTCCGCCACCTTCACCACCGAGCTGGCCGGCGGGGAGCACGCCGGTGAGCAGGCCGAGGTCACGGTGACCGCCACTGCCGTCAAGCAGCGTGAGCTGCCCACGGTCGATGACGAGTTCGCCCAGATCGCCTCCGAATTCGACACCGTCGAGGAGCTGCGCGAGGATCTCGTCAAGCAGGTCACCGAGCGCAAGACCGGTGAGCAGGCAGTCGCTGCCCGCGACGCCCTTCTCGAGCACCTGCGCAGCGAGGTCTCCTTCGATGTCCCCGAGGCCGTCGTTGAGGCCGAGGTCGCCCAGCACCTGCAGGCCGAGGGCAAGGACGGCGACGAGGAGCACGCCAAGGAGATCCGCGAGGACATCGTCACCGGTGTGCGCGACCAGATCATCCTCGATGTCCTGGCTGAGGACCTCAAGGTCGGTGTGGCGCAGGACGAGCTGCTGGAGTTCCTCTTCCAGACCGCTCAGCAGTACGGCATGGAGCCCGCCCAGTTCCTCCAGGGCGCTCAGCAGGCCGGCCAGATCCCTGCCTTCGTCTCCGAGGTCGCCCGCAACAAGTCGCTGGCCATGGCGCTGCGTCAGGTCGCGGTGGTTGATTCCAAGGGCGAGTCCGTGGACCTGTCCGCCTTCATCGGTTCCGACGAGGACGCCGCCGCCGCGGCAGCCCAGGCCGCAGCCGTTGCCACTGAGCAGGACACCGACTCCGCTGAGGACGAGGACGCCGAGTGAGCTCACGGCCGCTGAGGCGCATGAGCTGACATAGGCTCCCACGTAAGCGGGATGCCTCGCGTCAAGCAAGCGGGCCCACCTTCCAGGAGAAGGCGGGCCCGCTGTGCTGTGCGGGGTAGTCCGCTGGGACGGGAGCGCCCACGTTGGCTGGACGGGACGACGCGTCCCGGTCGAGGATCAGCCCGCTGTGACAAGCTCCTTGCGCTTGGGACGAATGACCCCGAAGTTACGCTCAGGAATGGCCATCTTGAAATAGTAGGCGACACCGATGGGAACTACGATGAGACTGACGAAGAGGCAGTAGAAGGGTTGGAAGATCAGCCACTTGTTGCCGTGGTCCCAGTGAAGCCACACGATAGCGGCGTAGTAGATGAACAGTGCCAGCAGAAGTGTCCATCCGGGATTCACGACGGCTATCCACCTGAGCACGAACATGCTGATAACCACAATACCGCTGTACAGCCACAAGAAGGGGTGCTGGAAGACGAATCTGAAGTTGATGATGAAAAGTCTAAAGGAACCGCCGCTCCAGGCGATCCGCTGGCGCCACCAGGAGTAGAGGGTGTCGGGTGCGTTGGTGTTGACGTGGGCAAGAATGTGAACGGCTTTGTAGCCCAGTGCGTCCCCGATAATCCCGGACTCGATGTCATTGCCCTGGAAGAACAGTGAGTGGCGGGCCATGATCTGGCGCATGACGTCGGTTTTGCCAATGTGAAGGGCGCCGCTGAGCAGCCACGGCATGATTCTGCGGGCTCGCATTGAGACCACGTACTCGTGGCGCTGCATCTGGACGATGAAGGGGCCCTTCTTCTGGGGCACGATGGTGACCGAGGCGAAGTCGGCCTTGTTGGCCACCAGGGCGCCGATGATGTGGGTCAGTGGCTCCTGTGCCGTGGTATCGGCGTCTAGGCAGACGATGTAGGAGTTGAGGGGGGCGGCCAGCAGCGCGTCGCGGACAACCGTGTCCCGGGTGATTCCCGAGGTGCTCCGCTTGCGGCCCACCTTGCGCGGGACGTAGTTGCTGCGGAAGATTCTGAACCCGTAGCGAATGGCGATGTCCTCAAGGTCGCGGTAGAACTCCTCAGACTCACCAGAGGTGGTGCACAGGACTACTCGATCTCCATAGGGGTGCAGGTAATCCGCGTTCTGCAAGTACTTGACATTGCCGTAGATCGGTACCAGGACGCTGAAGTCGTCTGAGGTGATGCTCGGATTCAGCTCCACGGCTTTATACCACTTTGAGGTAATGCCGGCCCAGATATCAATTCCGATCCAGAACAGGATTCCCACCAGCAGGGTAATGACGATCATGCGGAGGTCCTCTCTGGTTCATGGAGTTGTGTGAGCGTGCTGAACACGGGTGGCCCCTTACTGGGTGGTGCGGCAGGCGGGAAAGACGTGCTGTTCGAGCGGGGACGGGGTTATTGAATCGTAAAAGAATGTGGCCGGCTGACGGTGGTGAGAAGCCCGGGCTAGAGGGCTTTGGTGTCGTCAGGCAGGCGGGCACTCCAATGTTATCGGTTGGATAAAATCGATGGTGCCACGCCGTCCTCGTCGATGCCACGGTGTGGGGAGCGGGTCACGTCAAGATCTCGGGCGCCCACAATCTCACTCATGGAAGGTTTAGGTTTCCTACAAGGAAGCGTGAGTTGGCTTACCGAGGCCTCATGCCTTGGGGTTCGAGTGAGCCGCAACACTGCGCCCGATACCTCAGGTGGCGTCTGGTCGTCCGGGCTCTGCTGCGTACGTGGAGGAGGCGCTTGGTTTAGTGGAATTCACAAGGAAGTGGGGTGAGGGCGAAGACCTCAGCGCTTCGCGCCCCACCCCACGCGGCGGTATCGTCCGCCGGTCGGCTGCTGACAGGTGGCGGTTGCCCGTTGCCCGGGGCTACTTCTCGTTCGCCGCCCTGGCCTTGTCGACGTCGACCATGACCAGCTGCATGCGGCACGGCGTCACGGCCGTCAGTGCGTGACGGTCGCCGGGTGCCAGGTAGATGACATCCCCGGCGCCCATCCTCTCGGTGCGCTCGCCGATGGAGAAGTCCATCTCGCCCTCCAGGAGCGTGACGATCACTGCCCGGGGGGAGGAGTGCTCGGTGAGGACCTGGCCGGCGTCGAAGGTGAAGACGACCGTGCGCAGGATGTCGTTGTTGACGACGACCCGCGAGGTGGTCGCCTCCTCGGAGATGGGGAGGGCGGCGTTGAGGCCGAGCCGGAACAGGGACTCGGTGGAGGGGGTGCTGGGTGAGGGGGACATGTGTTCTCCTATGGTTCCTATGGTGTTGGTGGTGAGGGCGGTGAAGGTTACGGGGCTGCAAGGGCCGGGCCGACCGTGCCAAGAGGCGTGGGTGCGTCGAGCGCCGGATGATGCTGTCAGGGCAGACAGTACTGGCGATGAGGCCGAGGGGTGCGATCTGCCGGGACGCTGAGCGTCGAGGAAGGTGTCGTGATTGCGAGGATGCTCGACGTAGGCCACGGCTTTGATCGCCGCACCTGCGCCGTGGGCGAAAAGGGCGCGACGGCGGGCATGGTGGCCGGGGGCATCGCGTTAGCGTTGGCGACACCGACCATGAGAGGACTGACGTGAGCGAGCTCTATACACCCGCTGCGGTCGCCCCTCCCCAGGCAGCCGACGCCGCAGGCGCGGGTCTGGGGTTGACCGACTCCATCTACAACCGCCTCCTCAAGGAGCGCATCATCTGGCTCGGCTCCGAGGTGCGTGACGACAACGCCAACGCCATCTGCGCCCAGATGCTGCTGCTGGCCGCCGAGGATCCCGAGCGGGACATCTACCTCTACATCAACAGCCCCGGCGGCTCGGTGACCGCCGGCATGGCCATCTACGACACCATGCAGTACGTCCAGCCCGATGTCGCCACCGTGGCCACGGGCCTGGCCGCCTCCATGGGGCAGCACCTGCTGTCGGCCGGCGCCAAGGGCAAGCGCTACCTCACACCTCACGCCCGCGTGCTCATGCACCAGCCCTCCGGCGGCGCAGGGGGCTCGGCCACTGACATCCGTATCAACGCCGACCTCATCATCAAGATGAAGCAGGAGCTCGCGGAGATCACCGCGGCCAACACCGGACACACCGTGGAGGAGATCATCGCCGATTCCGACCGCGACCACTGGTTCTCGGCCCAGGAGGCCCTGGAGTACGGATTCGTCGATCACATCGTGCGCTCCAGTCGGGAGATCGGCAAGCAGAACGGAGACAACTGACATGTCCTCGACCCGTCCCTACTTCGAGGCCGTCGCCCGCCAGGCCGGTGCCATGCCGCAGGCCCGTTACGTGCTGCCCCAGTTCGAGGAGCGCACCGCCTACGGCTTCAAGCGTCAGGACCCCTACGCCAAGCTCTTCGAGGACCGCATCGTCTTCATGGGCGTCCAGGTCGACGACGCCTCCGCCGACGACATCATGGCCCAGCTCCTGGTCCTGGAGTCCCAGGACCCCGACGGCCTCATCACCATGTACATCAACAGCCCCGGCGGATCCTTCACGGCGCTGACGGCCATCTACGACACCATGCAGTACATCAAGCCGCAGGTGCAGACCGTCTGCCTGGGGCAGGCGGCCTCCGCCGCGGCCGTGCTCCTGGCCGCCGGTAGCGAGGGCAAGCGCCTGGCCCTGCCCAATGCGCGCGTCCTCATCCACCAGCCCGCCATGGAGGGGATGCAGGGGCAGGCCAGCGACATCGAGATCGTTGCCAACGAGATCGACCGCATGCGCTCCTGGCTGGAGGACACCCTGGCCGCGCACACCGGCCAGGACCGCGAGAAGATCCACGCCGACCTCGAGCGCGACAAGATTCTCACGGCCGCAGCCGCCAAGGAGTACGGGATCGTGGACCAGGTGCTCACTTCTCGCAAGGCGCCGGCCTCCCCGCACTCCTCCTGAGGAGACGCTGGGATGCCGACCGGGTCGTCGACGCCGTGCTGACGCTGCGTGCAGTGCTCCTTCCAGCAACCGGCTGGAGCACTGCACGTGCAGCCGGTGGAAATCAGACCCGCAAACGCTGGCAGCATGATGCCCAACGTGGCATATTGCGGACTGGACACGCCGCCATGCCCTCGGCGCACCTGCCGTCTCAGCCCGTAGGCTGACGCAGGACCGCCCGGGCTCGGGGGCCGATGACGAACCTGGAGGAAACTGTGGCACGTAACGCTGAGAGTGTGGATCTGCTGAAGTGCTCCTTCTGCGGCAAGAGCCAGAAGCAGGTCAAGAAGCTCATCGCCGGGCCCGGTGTCTACATCTGTGACGAGTGCATCGAGCTGTGCAACGAGATCGTTGACGAGGAGCTGAGCGACTCCGGTGCCGGCGTACCTCTTGAGCTGCCCAAGCCCCAGGAGATCTTCGACTTCCTCAACCAGTACGTCATCGGTCAGGAGGCCGCCAAGCGCGCCATGAGCGTGGCGGTCTACAACCACTATAAGCGTGTCCAGGTCAAGGAGCGCTCCGTGGCCGAGGGGGACGGCCTGGAGCTGGGCAAGTCCAACATCCTCCTGCTGGGGCCCACCGGAACCGGTAAGACTCACCTGGCCCGAACCCTGGCTCGCCTCCTCGACGTCCCCTTCGCCATCGTCGACGCTACGGCGCTGACCGAGGCGGGATACGTCGGCGAGGACGTGGAGAACATCCTCCTCAAGCTCATCCAGGCCGCTGACGGCGACGTCAAGCGCGCTGAGAAGGGCATCATCTACATCGATGAGATCGACAAGATCGGCCGCAAGGCAGAGAACCCCTCAATCACCCGTGACGTCTCGGGTGAGGGCGTGCAGCAGGCACTGCTCAAGATCATCGAGGGGACAACGGCCTCCGTGCCTCCCGGCGGCGGGCGCAAGCACCCGCACCAGGAGTTCCTGGAGATCGACACCACCAATATTCTCTTCATCGCCGCAGGCGCCTTCGCCGGTATCGAGGAGATCGTGCGCCAGCGTCAGCGCAAGGAGTCCGGTGCCCAGATGGTGGGTTTCGGGGCGCAGCTGACCGGCAGCACGGGGGCGAAAGACGTCTTCACCTCACCGGTGCGCCCCGAGGACCTTCACAAGTTCGGTCTGATCCCCGAGTTCATCGGCCGCCTGCCCGTCATCGCGACGGTCCAGGACCTGGGGGTGCGCGAGCTCGTGCGCGTCATGACCGAGCCCAAGAACGCTCTGGTCTCCCAGTACCAGTACCTCTTCAGTCTTGACGGCGTCGAGCTGGAGCTGACCGACGCGGCCATCGAGGCGGTGGCCTCTCTCGCCCTGGAGCGCAAGACCGGAGCCCGGGGGCTGACCTCCATCGTCGAGGAGGTCCTGGGGCAGGCCATGTTCGAGGTTCCCTCCCTGCCTGAGGTCGGGCGCGTCGTTGTCGACGCCGATGCCGTCAGGGGCACCGGGAAGCCCCGCTATCAGTCCGGGTCGGGCACGCTGCGCTCGACGAACAAGGTGGGGGAGCGGAGCCGGACCGCATGAGCGAGGGGCAGGCGGGAGTTCCCCCGCAGCTGGCCGTTTACCGGGACACCATCGACAACCTCGACGCCGCCCTCGTCCATCTCCTGGCAGAGCGCTTCCGCTGCACCCAGCAGGTGGGCCTGCTCAAGGCCAGGCTGGACCTGCCGCCGGCCGACCCAGGGCGCGAGCGGCAGCAGGTGGCGCGTCTGCGGGCACTGGCCGAGGAGTCCGGCCTGGACCCGGTCTTCGCCGAGAAGTTCTTCACCTTCATCGTCGCCGAGGTCATCCAGCACCACGAGGAGATCCGCGACGACCACGAGGCCGAGCGCGCCAAGCAGCCATAGCCGCAGAAGCCACCGGGCGCAGCTGTTCGGGTGAGTTTTCCGTGACTCCCTGCGACATAAGCCATTGAGGCCGGGGCGAGTACGAGGGCAGTTGTGGAGCAGCCGGCGCGCCCGGAGCCGCTACGTGGCCCAGGCTCTGATCGGGAACGTACTTCGTACTCGAGGACTGCGTTGTCCCACAGCTGACTGCGGGCGGATGACAGTCGTTTGCCGGACAAGTACGTTCTGGACGGACAACGCAGTCCTCGATTCGTGAGCCAGTCGTTGAGCCGCCATGGAGCGTGGCCGGTTCAGGACACAACGGTCGATCCTGGTTCCGTACTCATCGACTTCCGGTAGTGATGGCCGACGATGTCGCAGCGGGATCGTGCGGCAGCCTCTAGCCCTGCGACGGCGAGACAGTGGCGTTGGGGACGAGTGGCGTGCGCGTGTAGAGAGCCTCGATCTCGGCCGAGAAACGCCTCTCCGCCTCAGCGCGGCGCACCTTGAGCGAGGGGGTCAGCAGGCCGTTGGCCACGGTGAAGTCCGTGGGCAGCACCTCGAAGGTACGGATCGACTCCGCCCGTGAGACCGCTTCATTGGCCCGGGCCACGGCCCGCTCCAGGGCGGCGCGCACCCGCGGGTCCCGGGCGGCGTCGACGACCGTCATCTCCTCCAGCCCGTGGGAGGACAGCCACAGCGGCAGCATCTCGGCATCCAGGGTGAGGAGCGCGCCGATGCAGGGGCGGTTCTCACCGACGACGAGCACCTGGCTGACCAACGGATGACCACGCAGTCGGTCCTCCAGAGGGGCGGGGGCGACGTTCTTGCCTCCGGCGGTGACGATGAGCTCCTTCTTACGCCCGGTGATCCTCAGGAAGCCCTCAGCGCCTTCGAAGGAGCCGATGTCCCCGGTGCGCAGCCAGCCGTCGGCGGTGAAGGCCTCGGCCGTGGCCTCAGGGTTGTTGTGGTAGCCGGTGAAGGTGCCGATGCCCCGGACCAGGATCTCCCCGTCGTCGTCCAAACGGAGCGCGCAGCCGGGCAGCGGGGTGCCGACGGTCCCGATCCGGGTGGCCCGGGGCAGGTTGACGCTGCACGGCCCCATGGTCTCGGTCAGGCCGTAGCCCTCCAGGACGGTGACCCCGGCACCGCGGAAGAAGTGCCCCAGGCGCTCGCCCAGAGGCCCGCCCCCGGAGATCACGTGGGTGACCTGCCCGCCCAGCACGGAGCGCAGGGTGGAGAAGACGAGCTTGTCGAAGGCGGCGCGCTGAGCCTTGAGACGGCGCGACGGGCCCTGCGGGGTGTCCAGAGCGCGTGAGTAGGCGATCGCCGTCTTGGCCGCCAGGCGGAAGACCTTCTGCTTGGCACCGGTCGCCTTGGCGTCCGCGGCGTTGTAGATCTTCTCGAAGACGCGGGGCACGGCCAGGACCGCCGTGGGCCGGAAGGAACCCAGGTCGTTGAGGAGATTCCGCACGTCGGGCACGTGCCCCAGCACGCCCGCGCGCGAGCAGACGACCGCAATCTCCATGAACCGGCCGAGCACGTGGGCCAGGGGCAGGAACAGCAGGAAACGGACCTCGGCCCCGCCCAGGACCTCGGGCACGTGCGGGCAGACGTTGACGCACAGGTGCACGAGGTTGCCGTGGCTGAGCTCGACGCCCTTGGGACGGCCGGTGGTGCCGGAGGTGTAGACGATGGTGGCCAGGGACTGTGAGGTCAGGGCCGCGCTGCGCCGGTCGAGCTCGCTGGCGTCCACGCCTCGACCTGCCCTGATGAGCCCCAGCACGTCCTCACGCTCGACGCACATCACCTGCAGACTCTCCAGCTCGGGCACGGAGGAGGCCAGTGCACCCACCATGGAGGCCATGGCCTCGTTCTCCACGACGATGAGCTTCACACTGGCGTCGGTGAGGATCCACTGGGCCTGCTCGGCCGAGGAGGTCTCATAGACGGGGACGACGACGAGGCCCGCCTCCCAGGCGGCGAAGTCCAGAAGCGTCCACTCGTATGACGTGTGCGACATGATGCCGACGGCATCTCCGGGCTGAAGTCCTCGGGCCACCAGGCCCGCGGCCACTTCACGCACCTGGGTGCGGAAGGCACTGGCGCTCATCTCCCGCCAGCGCCGCCCCAAGGGGGACTTGCGGGCGATGAGCCCGCCGTCGGGATTGCGGCGCACACGCTCGGCCAGAGCCCAGGGCGTCGTCATGCCGTTGTGAACCGGGACCAGGAGATCGGTGGCGTGCTCCTCTAACGAGGCGGAGGGGCCGGAGTCGGCCGGTCGGGCGGAGGCGTCGGTCATGGTGGCAAGTATGCCCGCCCGAGGCCGCCGGCGACGTTTGCTCCCGTTTACTCCTGTGGTCCTTTGCGGGTGGAGCCGTAAATGTCCGCGATGACGTCGGCGTGGGCCTCCATGACCGGGCCGCGCTTGACCTTCAGCGACGGGGTGAGCAGGCCGTTGGCCTCGGTGAAGTCTGTGGCCAGCACCCGGAAGGTGCGGATCGACTCGGCCCGGGAGACCGCGCGGTTCGTGCGCGCCACGGCCCGGTCCAGGGCGGCGAGCACCTGCGGGTGGGAGGAGGCCTCGACCACGTCCATGGCCGGCAGCCCGTGGTTGCGCAGCCACTGGGGGAGCATGTCCTTGTCCAGTGTGATGAGTGCGGAGATGAAGGGCTCCCCGTCCCCGATGACGAGCACCTGGCTGATGAGCGGGTGGCCGCGCAGGCGGTCCTCAAGCTGGGCGGGGGCGACGTTCTTGCCTCCGGCGGTGACGATGAGCTCCTTCTTGCGTCCGGTGATGCGCAGGTAGCCGTCGTCATCAAGGGCGCCGATGTCGCCGGTGCAAAACCAGCCGTCGGCGGTGAAGGCCTCGGCGGTGGCCGAGGGGTTGTTGTGGTAGGTGGAGAAGACGCCCAGGCCGCGGACCTGGATCTCGTCGTCCTCACCGATGCGGATCTCGTTGCCGCAGACGGGCGGGCCGACAGTGCCGATCTTGTTGAGCCAGTCTGTGTTGACGCTGACCGGGCCGATGGTCTCGGTCAGGCCGTAGCCCTCCAGGATGACCAGTCCCAGCCCGCGGTAGAAGTGGCCCAGACGCTGTCCCAGCGGCCCCCCGCCGGAGATGATGAAGCGGGCGTTGGGGCCCATGAGTCCCCGGATCTTGCGGAAGACGAGACGGTCGGCCACGGCGTGCGCCCGACGGAGGCTGCCGGAGGGGCCTTGTGGGGTGTCCAGGGCGCGGGAGTAGGCGATGGCGACCTTGGCGGCCCAACGGAACAGCTTGAGCTTGGCGCCGCTGCCGGCCTTGGCGTCGGCGGCGTTGTAGATCTTCTCCAGGACGCGCGGGACGGCCAGGATGTAGGAGGGGGCGAAGGACTGCAGGTCGGGCAGAAGGGTCCTGGCGTCGGGGGTGTGGCCCAGCACGCCCTCGCCGGCCAGGGACAGCAGCTGGAGGCAGCGGGCGTAGACGTGGGCCAGCGGCAGGAACAGCAGCAGGCGCACGTTGTCGCCCCACAGGACTCCGGGCAGGTAGCGCACCCCGTGATAGGGGATGCCGACGGCGTTGCGGTGGGTGAGCTCGACGCCCTTGGGACGGCCCGTGGTGCCGGAGGTGTAGATGATGGAGTAGACGTCGTCGACCGTGAGGGCGTTGGTGCGCTGGTCGACCTGGGAGGGGCTGACGCCCGAGCCCGCCTGGACGATGGTGGTGATGGCGTCGGAGTCCAGGGCGAGGACCCTCACCGTGTGCCCGATACCGGCGACGGCGCCGCGTACGAGCTCGGCCAGCGTGCCGCTCTCGGTGATGACCACTCGCACGTCGGAGTCGGTGACGATCCACTCGACCTGCTCGGCTGAGCTCGTCTCGTAGATGGGCACGGAGATGAGGCCCGCGCGGGCGATGGCCATGTCCAGGAGGAACCAGTCGTAGGAGGTGTGCGCCATGATGCCGACGGTGGCGCCGGCCTCGAGCCCCATGCCGATGAGACCCGCGGCCACATGGGCCACCTCCTCACCGAAGGCTCGGGCCGAGACCTCCTGCCAGTCCCCCGACAGGGACGACTTGCGGGCCACGAGTGGCCGGTCGCCACTGCGGGCGATGCGGTCGGCGAGCAGCCACGGAACCGACCAGTGCTCCTCGGGCTGGAAGGGGATCTCGGTGCTGGAGACCCCGTCGGTCATATGGCCGGGATAGCGTGGTGGCCTGGTGCTGGTGGCCTGGGGCGAGGAGTGGTGAGAGCTCACGGCCTCATTGTGTCAGGCGGTGGTCAGGGCGGCGCACCGTTGAGGTGAGAGAAGGAGAGCGACGCTGTGGAGGTTTTCACAGGTGGTGCGCAGTGGTCTCATGGAGATCACGGGATGTGGGTGATGGGAGGGGAGTCTGCGGCTCGGAGGTTCCTCTCAAGGCGCCTGAGGAAACGAGAGCGATAGGTTTGACCGCTTGGTTGCATATGTGTAACGTGCCTCTCAGCCCTAGTCGACGCGCGTCGACAATGTGGGTCCTTCCGGAACGGAGCCGGTGGGCTCCGCAACAGTTTCAAGGAGGAAACACGCATGACACCCCTACCCCGTCGTCAGTTCATCCAGGGCTCGGCCCTGGCGGCGGCGCTGGCCTCAATGGCGGCCTGCTCCACGTCCCGCGGAGACGACGACGGCCCCGTCACCTTTGAAGGCACCGGACCAATCACCTGGGTCCAGGGCAAGGACAACTCGGGCGGCAAGGTCCAGGCCCGGATCGATGAGTGGAACAAGGCCCACCCTGGCGAGGAGGTCAAGCTCATCGAGCTCTCCGCCGAGGCCGACCAGCAGCGCACCTCCCTCATCAACGCCGCCAGAATCAACTCCAAGGCCTACGACGTCGTCTCCCTGGACAACGTCTGGGTCTCCGAGTTCGCCGCCAACCGGTGGGTGGTCGAGCTGCCCCAGGATGAGCTCAAGAACGACGACATCCTCGAACCCGTGTGGAAGACGGGCCTCTACAAGGACAAGCTCTTCGCGGTCCCCTTCGTCACTGACGCCCCGATGATGTTCTACCGCAAGGACTTCCTGGCGAAGGCCGGCGTCGCGGTTCCCAAGACCTGGGACGAGGTCAAGGCCGCCATCGACAAGGTGCGGGCCCTGCCCGGCCACGAGAACATCGGAGGGTTCGGCGGTCAGTTCGCCAAGTACGAGGGCCTGACCTGCTGCGCCTCGGAGTTCATCCACACCGCAGGCGGCGGCTTCTACGACGACGATGCCCAGGTCATCGTCGACTCCGCCGAGTCGGTTACCGGTCTGCAGTGGCTCATTGACGGCTTCTCCAAGAACTACATCCCCAAGGAGTCCCTGGAGTGGAAGGAGGAGGACGGGCGTAACGCCTTCGAGGCGGGCGACCTCCTGTTCCTCCGTCAGTGGCCCTATCAGTACGCCAACAACAAGGAGTCCCTGGGGACGGACAAGTTCGACGTCGCCGCCCTGCCGAGCATCGATGGCAAGTCATTCGTGCCGACCCTGGGCGGGCACAACTGCGCCATCACCAAGGGGTCGAAGAACAAGGCCACTGCCTTGAAATTCGTCAAGTGGTGGATCAACGAGGACTCCCAGCGTTATCAGCTCAAGACCCAGACGCTCGCCCCGATCCTCGGATCCCTCTACGACGACCCCGAGCTTCTCAAGGACTTCCCCTACCTGCCGATTCTCAAGCAGAGTCTTGAGAACGCCAAGAGCCGTCCTCAGGCCGTCTACTACGGTGACGTCACCGCCAAGATCCAGGACAGCATCTATCCCGCGATCCAGCAGCCGGGGAGCAGGACAGCCAAGGACGTTATCGCCGGCCTGAGCAGCAGCCTGAAGAAGCTGGAGGGCTAAGAGCCTCGATACGGTGACCGCCTTATGGCGGAGCCCCTCGTGAACCCGGTCATGTCATCTAGGACAGTCAGCAAGGACAGTCAAAAGGACGGTCAAAGGACAGTCATGAGTACAACGACGCACTCCGAACAAGTCGTCAACCGCCAGTCCAAGAGCTCCAAGGCCCAGGCCCGTCTGGCCTGGCTGCTCATCTCGCCCACGGTGCTGGTACTGACGATCGTCATCCTCATCCCCATCGCCCAGTCCCTCTACCAGTCGCTCTTCGGGCGGCCCAGCCTGGAGGACAACGGCTTCTTCTCCACCACTGAGCCCTTCGTGGGTCTGAAGAACTACACCGACATCTTCTCCAGCGCCGGGGAGAGGTTCTGGGTGGCCTTCTACAACACGACCCTCTTCGGCGTGGTCACCGTGGTCCTGGAGACCATCCTGGGCGTTGCCATGGCGCTCATCATGCACAAGGCGATGAAGGGACGCGGCATCGTGCGCGCCTCGATCCTCGTGCCCTGGGCGATCCCCACCGCGGTCTCCGCCATCCTGTGGGGCTGGATCTTCAACCAGAACGGTGTCGCCAACGCCATTCTGGGCCGGCACGTCATGTGGGCCTCAGGGGACCTGAGCGCCAAGGCGGCCATCATTATCGCCGACGTGTGGAAGACGGCGCCCTACATCGGGCTGCTTACCCTGGCCGGACTCCAGCTCATCCCCGATGAGGTCTACGAGGCCGCCAAGATCGACGGCGCCAGCGCCTGGAAGCGCTTCACCTCCATCACCCTGCCGCTGGTCAAGCCCGCGCTCGTCGTGGCCGTGGTCTTCCGGGCCCTGGACGCCCTGCGCATGTTCGACCTGCCCTACATCCTCATCGGCCCCAGGAAGGGCAGCGTGGAGACCCTCTCCATGCTGGTCCAGGACGAGAGCTCCAACTCCCGCTACGGCAGTGCCGCGGCCTACGCCCTCATCCTGTTCCTCTACGTCTTCGTCTTCGCCGTCGCGTTCTTGAAGATCACCAACACCGACATCAGTGGTAACGACGAGGCCCGACGCAAGCGCAATGAGCGCAAGCTGCCGGTCAGCGCCTTCTTCAAGCGCTCCGGCTCCTCCACCCCGGCCTCCCAGACGGCTACTGAAAGGAGCCAGCAGGCATGAGCACCTCCACCGCCGCACCTGTCCGCAAGACCAAGAGGGACTGGGGAAGCCTCTTCTCCACCGTCGGAATCGTCCTCATCGTCATCTACTGCCTGGCGCCCTTCTACTGGATGCTGGTCTCCTCACTGCGCCCCGACAGTGAGATCTTCGAGAACAGCTGGTGGCCCCGCCACCCCTCCTTCGAGAACTACAAGGCGGTCTTCTCCGAGAAGAACGACTTCGCCAACGGCCTCATCAACTCCCTGGTCGTCTCGATCGTCGTGACGGTCGTGGCGCTGGCGGTGGCGACCTTCACCGCCTACGCCCTGGCGCGCCTCGACTTCCGGGGCAAGGGCCTGCTGATGCTCCTCATCATCGCCACCTCGATGTTCCCACTCGTGGCCATCATCGTGCCCCTGCTGAAGAACTTCGCCGCCTGGGGCTGGACGGACACCTACCAGGCGATGATCGTCCCGGACCTGTCCTTCTCACTGCCACTGGCGGTGTGGAACCTGACGAGCTTCTTCCGGCAGATGCCCCAGGAGCTCGAGCAGTCCGCCATGGTCGACGGATGCACCCCCGGCCAGGCCTTCCGCAAGGTCATCCTCCCACTGGCCGCGCCGGGAATCTTCACCACCGCCATCATCATCTTCATCGGCGCCTGGAACGAGTTCCTCGTGGCCGTCACGATGATCATCAACCCCTCGATGCAGCCGGCCACGGTGCTGCTGTCGAAGTTCACCGGGGACTCCCAGTTCAACACGCCCTTCGGCTCCCAGATGGCGGCCGGTGTCATCATGACGCTGCCGCTGGTCATCATGGTGCTGCTCTTCCAGCGGCGGATCGTGGCCGGACTGGCCGCAGGAGGGCTCAAGCAGTAGACAGACGCAAGCCCGGGCCCGGCTCCCTGGAGAAGCCCGCCCGCCCATCACCCGTTCGTCTCTGTGGGGCGGCACCACCGCACCGCCCCACAGGGATCGTTCGGGGCGACGCTGGTTGCCTCCGCCCCCCCCTCCCTCATCCCTCGTCTTCATTCACCTGGCCGCAGCGCAGCGGCCTGACATAGGACCCGTCCATGACCTTGACCAGTGCCCGCCCGCAGGGCCTCGTATCGCGCACCGACACCGACGCCTGGTGGCGCGATGCCGTCATCTACCAGATCTACCCCCGCTCCTTCGCCGATGCCAACGGTGACGGCATCGGCGATATTCAGGGGATCCGGGAGCACATCGACCACCTGGTGGCACTCGGCGTGGATGCCGTGTGGCTCTCGCCCTTCTACCCCTCGCCCCAGGTCGACGCCGGCTACGACGTCTCGGACTACTTCGACCTGGCCCCCGAGTACGGTTCCCTGCAGGACCTCGATGCCCTCATCGCCGACCTCCACGAGGCCGGTATCCGCGTCATCATCGACCTGGTCCCCAACCACTCCTCCGACCAGCACAAGTGGTTCCGCGCCGCTCTGGAGGCCGGGCCCGGTTCGCCCGAGCGCGACCGCTATATCTTCCGCCACAGCACCGACGGCGCCCCGAACAACTGGGGCTCGCTCTTCGGAGGACCCGCCTGGCAGCCGGTCGAGCCGCTTACCGGTCGCAGCGAGGACCAGGGCTGGTACTACCTTCACCTGTTCGCAGCCGAGCAACCCGACTTCAACTGGTCCAACGAGGACGTTCACGAACACTTTCGCACCTTCCTGCGCTTCTGGGTGGAGCGCGGCATCGACGGGTTCCGCGTCGACGTCGCCCACGGGCTGGTCAAGGCCGAGGGGCTGCCCGACGACGATCTCGGTCCGGACCGGTGGAATGTCGTCGCCGTAGAAGGCGAGGACGCTGCCGCCGCCCGCGAGAAGCTGCCCGACGTTGGGCCGGCCTTCAACCAGCCCGGGGTCCACGACATCTACCGTGAGTGGCGCCGCGTCCTGGACGAGGTCGGCGAGGACATCCTCCTGGTCGCCGAGGCCTGGGTGCCCACGGAGGCCGATGTCGCCCTGTACGTGCGTGCCGACGAGATGAGCCAGGCCTTCAACTTCCCTTTCCTGACCGCAGGCTGGGACGCGGATGGGCTGCGCCGCGTCATCGACGTCTCCCTGAGCGAGTACGGTGCTGTCGGGGCGCCAGCCACCTGGGTGCTGTCCAACCACGACGTCGTGCGCCACGCCTCCCGCCTGGCCTACCCCGCCGACATGGACACCAACCCCGGGATCGGCCCCAAGGATCCCCAGCCCGACGCCGAGCTCGGCCTGGCCCGGGCGCGCGCCGCCACCCTATTCATGCTGGGCCTGCCCGGCAGCGCCTACCTCTACCAGGGTGAGGAGCTGGGACTGCCCGAGCACACCACCATGGAGGACGAGGCCCGCCAGGACCCCCTGTGGGAGCGCACCGACCACCTCGTACCGGGGCGCGACGGCTGCCGGGTCCCCCTGCCCTGGACGCGGGACGGAGCCTCCTACGGCTACAACGCCACCGGCCGCACCTGGCTGCCCCAACCCGAGGGGTGGGGCGAGTACTCGCCTCAGGTCCAGGAGGGGCGCGAGGGCTCCACCCTCAGCCTGTACCGGCGGGCCATCGCCCTGCGCCGCGAGCTCCGACTGGGGCGCGGCTCGGTGGAGTGGCTGGACAGTGAACCCGGGATCCTGCTCCTGCGCAACGGCACCACAGGGATCGTCCTCAACACCACCGAGCAGCCGGTGGCGATCAAGGCAGCCGGCAGGCCCCTCATCACCTCCTGGCACCGAAGCGAGGTGGACGGGGCGGATTCGGCGGATACCGTGGATGCCGCGGACGCCGTCGTCGTACCACCCAACGGTGCCTGCTGGCTGGGTCTTTCCGCCGGAGGAACCGATGGCGGCGACCCGCGCTGACGTGGCCCGGGCGGCGGGGGTGTCGCCCTCGACCGTCACCTACGTCCTGAGCGGCCAGCGCTCGACGCGCTCGAGCACCCGGGAGCGGGTCATGCGGGCCGTGCGCGAGCTCGACTACCACCCCAACACCGCCGCGCGCTCACTGGCCTCGCCGGTGCTGCGTACCGTGGGGGTCCTGTTCCGGCGCCAGCGCTCCACCATTGACGCCAATGACCTGGACTACGTCGATGGGGTGTGCCGCGCACTGGCGCCCAGCGGAATCCAGGCCGTCATCCCGGTCATGACCTCTTCGACGCCGCTGATCGAGCTGCGCTCGCTCGTGCGCTCCGGCGCCCTGGGCGGGGTGGTTCTCATGGATGTGGCCGACGGCGATGAGCGCGAGGCGATGCTGCTGGAGGAGAAGGTCCCCACCGTCCTCATCGGCTCCTCCGATCGCGCCGGTGGGGCGCCCGGCATCGACGCGGACTTCGCTCAAATGGCGCACGCCGGCGTCGAGCACCTGACCGGGCTCGGGCACCGCCGCATCATCGCACTCATGCGGGAGACCGCCTCCGACGACGCTCACGCCCGCCAGGACCACACCCACGAGCTCCTGCGCGCCGCGCAGAAGCTGGGGGTGGAGGTCTTGGTGCGCCAGGTCCCGGAGGCGGCGCTGGCCGGCGCCGACATCGTGCGGTCCGGCGGCCTCATCGAGGGGTGTAGCGCAGTCCTGTCCAACAACCCCGCCGCTGTGGTGGGACTTGCCTGCGCGGCGCAGGCCCACGGGCTGTCCGTTCCCGCCGACCTGTCCGTGCTCACCCTCGGGATCACGCAGGACAGCGTCCGCCGGGGGGAAGCCTTCAGCGAGCTCAGCGTCAACCGTGAGACCATGGGGGCCGAGGCGGGCTCGCTCCTGCTGAGGCGCCTCAGAAGAGAACCGGACCCGTCCCAGCACCGTGGGCTCATGCCCGCCGTCCTCACTGACCGCGGCTCCACGGCGCTCTGCCGGAGCTGAGGAGCGGACGTGAAAGCGCCCGGATTGCTGCAATGTCTGCCAGACTCGATGATGAATGTGAGACGTTGAAGGAGAAAGGATGACGCTGAGCAGAACCCGCATAATCAACACTCTCATCGGCCTGCTGATCCTGGCCGTGGCGGCTCTCGCCGCTGTCCCGTGGCTGGTTCCCAGGATCCAGGAGGCAGCACGGGACGAACCCGACTCCGACCTCGTCCTGGCCGCGGTCAAGAAGCATCAAACGCTGCTGGACGCCGAATGGACCAATCCCGAGGCCTCCACCGGAGCCGCCCCACCTATGCAGGCCGAGCTGATGATCCGAGATGCGCGCAAACAGCTGACCCAGGACGGTATCCCGGTGACCTCCGCGACGAGCGAGGTCAAGCGCATCAGGCCCACCTACCAGGGTGACGGCAATGTTCATGTGATAGCCGAGGTCTCCACCTCCAAGACCTACGCAAACGTTTCCAGCACGAACAGCGTGGAGACGAACCGCCACAGTCTCGTCCTCACTGGGAACGATGACCGCGGGTACTCGGTGGTGAGCGACGAGGTCGTTGATCCGGCGCGGCCCAGTCCTCCCATGAGCATCCGGCACCGCGCCGACCTCATGGGGCTGGGAGTGAGCATCGTGTTCGCCTCCATCGCCGTCGTCGCGGTGGTGCTGTCCCGGCGGAATCGAGCCCACCTGCCCCGTGGCTTCTCCTGGCTACCATTCGGCGGCACCTTCGCACTGACGATCGGGGTCGCCTGGGGCTACACGGTCGGCAGCGCCAGCACTCGGGATGACTTCGGGGACACGATGAGCTGCCTCGGGGAGCGCCTGACCTCGCTTGACTCCCGACTCATTCCCTTCCTCAGCCGCGACTGCGTGACTCACAGCCGCATCGACGTGCTTACGGCCCTGCTGGCCGCCGTGGTCATCGTCCTCATCGAGTACCGGATCCTCCTGAGCCTCCGGCAGAGAACCGACCGCGTGAACCTGCCCGGCAGGCCCTAGAACGACGACGGTGGCGCCGCCCGAGGGGGCGGGCGCCGCCGTTCGTCACAGGACCGGGTGCTCGCGGCTCACTTCTTCTTGGCCGGGGCCTGGCCGAGCTCGGCGGCGGTCACGGTCACCGGGGAGGCGCCTTCGGCCGAGTCGGCTGCCGGGGCGGCCTGCTCCACGGTGAAGGGTCCGGTGACCTTGGCGGCCTCGGTCAGGTCCGCACGCACCGCCTCGATGGCCTCGGCGTACTCGGGACGGTCTGCCGCAACGGCCAGCGTCACCGAGAGGATCGGCGTCTTCTGGCTCGTCTTGGCCTCCGACTTCACCTTGCGCAGCGCCGCCAGAGCGGCCCCGGCGCGGGCCACCAGCTCGGCGTCGGCCCCGGCGGAGGCCTCCCGCAGACCATCGGACTGCGGCCAGGCGGCCCGGTGCACCGAGCCGGTGCGGTACCAGCTCCACACCTCCTCGGTGGCGAACGGCAGGAAGGGGGCCAGCAGGCGCACGAAGGTGTCAACGGCGATCGCCAGCGTCGCCCGCGCCGAGCGGACAGCAGCGGCGTCGTGAGAGCCGTCGAAGTCATTGGCCCGGTCCTTGACCAGCTCGATGTAGTCATCGCAGAAGGTCCAGAAGAAGGACTCGGTGACTTCCAGGGCCCGGGCGTGACCGAAGTCCTCGAAAGCCGCCGTGGCGGCGTCGACGACGTTGGCCAGAGCCGCCAGGACCGCGCGGTCGATCGGCTCACTGACCACCGAGGCGTCCAGGCAGGGGGCGGGGGCCGCGGCCACGGTGGCCTCGTCGGCGTCCCAGGGGATCCCCATGGACAGGGCGAACTTGGAGGCGTTGAGGACCTTGATGGCCAGGCGACGGCCGATCTTGATCTGGGTCTCCTCGAAGGCCGCGTCCAGGCCCAGGCGGGCCGAGCTGGCCCAGTAGCGCACGGCGTCGGAGCCGTACTGCTCCAGCAGGCCCATGGGGGTGACGACATTGCCCTTCGACTTGGACATCTTCTTGTGGTCGGAGTCCAGGATCCAGCCCGACAGGCCGGCATTCGTCCACGGCAGGGCCGCGAACTCCAGGTCCGCGCGCACCACCGTGGTGAACAGCCAGGTGCGGATGATGTCCTGACCCTGCGGGCGCAGGTCCATCGGGTAGACCCGGCCGAAGAGGTCCTCGTCGCTCAGCCAGCCCGAGGCCAGCTGGGGCGACAGGGAGGAGGTGGCCCAGGTGTCCATGATGTCGAGCTCACCGACGAAACCACCGGGCTCGCCGCGCTGGTCCTCGGTGTAGCCGGCCGGGACGTCGGAGGAGGGGTCCACGGGCAGCTCGGACTCGGCCGGGGTCAGGATCGCGTCGTAGTCGACCTCGCCGTCGGCCCCGACCTTGTACCACAGCGGGAAGGGGACGCCGAAGAAGCGCTGACGTGAGACCAGCCAGTCGTTGTTGAGGCCACGCACCCAGTTCTCGTAGCGCACGCGCATGAAGTCGGGGTGGAACTCCAGCTGGCGGCCGCGCTCGAGCAGCTCCTCGCGCAGGTCGGTGCCGGAGGCCGGGTTCGTCCACTCCTTGCCGCCGTTGCGGATGTACCACTGGCGGGAGGTGACGATCTCCAGGGGCTTGTCGCCCTTCTCGAAGAAGTTCGTCTGACGCACCGTCTTGACGGGCTCACCGCGCATCTCACCGGTCTGGGCCAGGCGGGCAACGAGGGCCTCGCGGGCCGAGAAGGTGGTCTTGCCGGCCATGGCCTCGTACATCTCGCGGCCGGCCTCGGAGGTGATCCACTCGGGGGTCTCCGTCTCGATGCGCCCGTCCTTGCGCAGGATCGCGCGCAGCGGCAGCTGCAGGTCGCGCCACCAGTCGATGTCCGTGGTGTCACCGAAGGTGCAGCACATGGCGATGCCGGCGCCCTTGTCCTTCTCCGCAGCCGGGTGCGGCAGGACCGGCACCTCGACGCCGAAGACGGGGGAGGACACGGTGGTGCCGAACAGGGGCTGGTAGCGCTCGTCGTCGGGGTGGGCCACCAGGGCCACGCAGGCCGGCAGCAGCTCGGGGCGGGTGGTCTCGATGCACACGTCGACGCCGCCCTCCACCGGGGCGCCGGCGGCCTCGGCCTTGGCAGCGGCCGCCTCATCGACGATGTGGAAGGCCAGGCGGTGGTAGAAGCCGGGGTACTCGCGGGACTCCAGCTCTGCCTGGGCCACCGCCGTCTGGAAGGTGACGTCCCACAGACCCGGCGCCGCCGCCTGGTAGGCCTCCCCGCGCTCAAGGTTGTGCAGGAAGGCGGTCTGGGCGACCTTGCGGGCCCGCTCGCCGATGGTCTGGTAGGTGTGCGACCAGTCCACGCTCAGGCCGAGGCGGCGCCACAGGGCCTCGAACTGCTTCTCGTCCTCCACCGTGAGGCGCTCGCACAGCTCGACGAAGTTGCGACGCGAGACCGGCACCTGGTCGCGGGCCTTGATCGACTTGCCCTCCCCGCCGGTGTGCGGAGGAGTGAAGTCCGGGTCATAGGGCAGTGAGGGGTCGCAGCGCACCCCGAAGTAGTTCTGGACGCGACGCTCGGTGGGCAGGCCGTTGTCGTCCCAGCCCATGGGGTAGAACACCGCCTTACCGCGCATGCGCTGGAAGCGAGCCACGGTGTCGGTGTGGGTGTAGGAGAAGACGTGCCCCACGTGCAGGGAGCCGGAGACCGTCGGCGGCGGGGTGTCGATGGAGAAGACCTCGGCGCGCTCGGCGCTGCGGTCGAAGGCGTAGGTCCCCTCGGACTCCCAGCGCTCGCCCCAGGTGGTCTCCAGGCCGTCGGTCGACACCTTGGCCGGCACTCGCGGGCTGTGGGGCTCGGAGGGCAGCAGGCGGCTGGACGATGACGGGGGAGCGGTGTGGCTCGTGGGGGTCTCAGACATGAGGTCGATTCTGTCACGGTGCGGCCCGGACCCTCGACACGGCCAGGTGTGAGGTCGGTGGGCGTCGGCGCCGCCCCAGCTGCCTCATAGATATGGATCCGGGTTACGAAACGGGCGCTGATTGGTACGATTGTACCAATACGGGTCGAGGGGGCACGCAGCGGCCCCGGGCCGCGGTCGAGGAGGACGCGCATGGATGAGGAGCCGGTGGAGCACAAGGACCCAGCCGCACAGGCGTCGTCGGGCGTTTCCCGGGACCCGTCAGCGCAGGGAGGCAGCCAGGCCGGAGGGGACGCCACCGACCGCCTGCGGGAGCTCAGCGAGCACGCCGGCGTCCTCAGCCGCAAGAACACCCACCTGGCCAATGCCCTCAGGGCGGCGCGCCAGGAGCTGGCGGCCCTCCATGAGGACGTCAAGGCCCTTCAGCTCCCGCCCCTGGCGCACGCCACCGTCCTGGCCGTGGACGTAGGCGCGCGCACCGCCGACGTCTCCATCGCCGGGCGACGCCACCGGGTGGGTGTGGGACCCGCCGTCGTGTCCTCCTCCCTCCACCCGGGTGACGACGTCGTCCTCAACGAGCACCTCGTCATCACCGCCACCTGCCCCTCGCCGCGCTTCGGGGAGGTCGTCACCGTCAAGGAGACCTACGACGACGACACCGTCCTGGTCCTGGCCCGCCACGACGAGGAGCAGGTCCTCAGCCTCTCGGAGACCCTGAGCGACCACCGCCCCCGGGTCGGTGACGCCCTTGTGGCCGACCTGGCCGTGCGCATGGCGCTACGACCCGTGGTGCGATCCGAGGTCGAGGAGCTCGTCCTGGAGGAGGTGCCCGACGTCGGGTACGGCGACATCGGGGGACTGGGCGAGCAGATCGAGCTCATCCGCGACGCCGTCGAGCTGCCCTTCCTCCACCCCGACCTCTACCGCGAGCACCGGCTCACCCCTCCGCGCGGAGTGCTGCTCTACGGTCCGCCCGGATGCGGCAAGACCCTCATCGCCAAGGCCGTCGCCGCCTCCCTGGGGGCCGGCCGGCGCGGCGAGGCCTACTTCCTCAACATCAAGGGCCCCCAGCTGCTGGACAAGTACGTGGGGGAGACCGAGCGGCGCATCCGTGTCATCTTCGCCCGCGCCAGGGAGAAGGCGGCCACCGGGGTGCCCGTCGTCGTCTTCTTCGACGAGATGGACTCCCTGTTCCGCACCCGCGGGTCCGGGCGCTCCTCGGACGTGGAGACCACCGTGGTCCCGCAGATGCTCGCCGAGATCGACGGCGTCGACGAGCTCGACAACGTCGTGGTCATTGGTGCCACCAACCGTGAGGACATGATCGACCCGGCGATCCTGCGGCCGGGCCGCCTCGACGTCAAGATCCGCATCGGGCGGCCGGACCGGCGCGGCGCCGCCGAGATCCTGGCGACCTACCTGACCCCCGACCTGCCCATCAGCGAGGAGCTCCTGGCCGCTCACGGCGACGCGCAGGGGGCGGTGGACGCCCTCATCGAGCAGGTGATCGAGGCCCTCTACACCCGTCGCCGCGCCACCGAGATGGTCGAGCTCACCCGCTCCGACGGGCAGGCCGAGATCCTCCACGTCGCCGACCTCGTCAGCGGCGCCATGCTCGCCAACATCGTCGACCGCGCCAAGAAGGCGGCCGTCAAGGACCTGGTCACCAACGGCAGGCGCGGCCTGACGTCAGAGCACCTGCGCCGCGCCGTCATCGAGGAGATCATGGAGAACGAGGGCCTGCCCGCCACCGTCCACCCCGACGACTGGGCCCGCGTCAGCGGGCGGCGCGGCACCCCCGTGGTCTCCATGAGCGTGCTCCAGCGCTCGCGCGAGGAGTGAGAGCAGTGGCGCCGGAGAGTACCCAGTGGGTCCCCGGCCGTGAGGTCACGGTCATGGGCCTGGAGACCGAGTACGGCATCCTCGGGGCCGAGCCCGAGGACGTCGTGGCCGCCTGCCTGGACGCCGAGGGTGAGGCGGGGCGCAGTCGAGGCGTGCGTTGGGACTACTCCGGGGAGTACCCCCTGCGTGACGCCCGCGGCTTCGAGATGGACCGCGCAGCGGCCGACCCCTCCATGCTCACCGACATCCCCGGAGCCGCCTCCGTCGAGGCCCCCGTCCCCGGGCGGGTGCGCACCACCGCCGTCGTGCGCCTGACCGCCCAGGAGGAGGCCTGGCAGCGCGGCACCGCCACCTGCGTGGGCACCGGCGGGCGCCTTTACGTGGACCACGGACACCCCGAGTACGCCACCCCCGAGTGCACCGGTGCCGCCCAGGCTGTCCTGGCCGACCGGGCGGGGGACCTCCTGGTGGCCAGGGGTGCCGAGCAGCTGCGCCGGCGCGGCGTGAAGGCGCGTCTGTTCAAGAACAACGTCGACGGTAAGGGAGCCACCTACGGCACCCACGAGAACTACCTCGTGCCCCGCGCCCTTGACTTCAACGACCTTGTCCAGGCCCTGGTTCCTCTGCTCGTGGTCCGCCCGCTCCTGGTGGGCTCGGGCCGGGTCGGCACCGGCGCCGTCGCCCAGGGCACCGACTTCCAGATCAGCCAGCGGGCCGACTACCTGGAGAGGATCGTCGGTCTGGGCACCACCGTGGACCGCCCCCTGGTCAACACCCGCGACGAGCCTCACGCCGACCCCCAGCGCTGGCGCCGTCTCCACCTCGTTGCAGGCGACGCCAACTGCTTCGGCACCATCGCCTGGCTCAAGCTCGGCATGACCGCCCTCGTCCTCCAGGTGCTGGCCGACGGCGTCCCCGCCGCCTGGCGCCACCTGCGCCTGGCCGACCCCGTGGCCCAGGCCCGGGACGTCTCCCGCGACACCCGCCTTCAAGGCATGCTGGAGCTGGCCGACGGGCGGCGCCTGAGCGCCCTGGAGATCCTGGAGCACTACCTGCAGACGGTGCGCAGCCATCTGAAGGATCGCTGCCGCCCCGCGCTGGCGCCACCAGGCGACCCCCTGCGCCCGGACCTGGCCGCGCTGGCTGACGGCGCCGACACCGACGGCGCCGAGACCGGAGCGATCCTCGCCTTCTGGGAGGCCTCACTGGCCTCACTGCGCGAGCTGCAGGCCCAGGGCGCCGGCGGCCACGAGCCGGGGGAGTCGCAAGGAGCGGCCGGGCACCTGGAGTGGGTCGCCAAGAAGCAGCTCCTGGACGCCACCGCCCGCCGCCATCCCGGCACCGGCGGACACGACGTCCTCCACGCCGTCGACCTGGCCTGGTCCGAGCTCTCCCCGACCGGGAGGGGCCTGGCCGAGCAGGTGCCCGCCGGCGTCGACGCGCGCGGCGGGCTCAGTGACGAGGCGGTGGAGGCGGCCCTCGGTCAGCCGCCCACCACGACCCGGGCCTGGCTCAGAGGTAGGCTCGTGAGCGACTTCCCCGGGCAGGTGGTCGCCGCCGGTTGGCACTCCATGGTCCTGGAGACCGGTGAGAGGGCCCAGCGCCGCCTGCCCCTGACCGACACCCTGGCCTTCACCCGCACCGCCACGGCACCGGCCCTCAAGGACGCCGCCGACGTCGTCGAGGTCTTGACGCGCCTGACGGGCGAGCGCCCCGGCGACCCCGGGCGGGCTGCCGAAGCAGTGACCACATCCGCCACCCTGTCAGGAGAGCAGACATGAGTGAGTTCGCCCAGCCGTCCCGCAGCCGCCAGGACGACCCCGCCCCCGATGACGACCCGACACCCGCCCCCGCCGGCCCCGCCCGGGGCCAGGGCCTGGACTCGGTGCTGGACATGATCGATGACGTCCTGGCCGTTGACGCCCAGGAGTTCGTGCGCGGCTTCGTCCAGAAGGGCGGCCAGTGAGCACCAGCGCCCCGGGGCCGCGCGTCACCGGCCTGGAGACCGAGTTCGGCCTCCTGTGCGCCCCGACCGGGCCGCAGGACGCGGCGAAGGCGGACCTGCCGGACGTCGAGCGGGCGGCGGCGCTCATCTTCCGTCACCGGCCGACCGGCTACCGCAGCACCAACCTCTTCCTGCCCAACGGCGGTCGCCTCTACCTCGACATCGGAGCCCACCCCGAGTACGCCACCGCCGAGTGCGTGAGCGTGCGCGACCTCGTCGCCCAGGACCAGGCCGGCCGGGCGATCCTGGCCGCCATGGCGCAGCGCGCCGCCGAGGGCCTCGCCCAGGAGGGGACCGCGGTCCGTTTCCACCTCCTGGCCAACAACACCGATTCGGCCGGCCACACCTACGGCTGCCACGAGAGCTACTCCGTGCCCCGCAGCCTGCTTGACGCCCCCGACGACGCAACGCGAGCCAGCAGTGAGACCACCATGGCGGTCCTCACCTCCTTCCTGGCCACGCGCCCCGTCCTGGTCGGCTCCGGGCGCCCACTGGCAGACGGCCCGACGGAGCCGCACGACGGCAGCAGCGGTGCAGGGGAGGAGGCCGCCTGGGGCCTGTCACCGCGCGCCCCCCACCTGCAGGCCCTGACCTCGGCCGACACCACCGGGCAGCGCGCCCTGGTCAACACCCGCGACGAGCCCCACGCCGACGCCACCCGCCTGCGCCGCCTGCACGTCACCTGCGCCGACACCACCATGGCCGAGCCGACAACGGGCCTGCGCAGCGCCGTGACCCTCCTGCTCCTGGACGCCCTCGAGGCCGGCTGGGACTTCACCGACCTGACCCTGGTCGACCCTTTGGTCACGCTGTCCGCACTGGGGGAGAGCCCCTGGGGGGACGTGCCCGCCACCACCGTCCAGGGCCGGAGACTGAGCGCCGTCGACATCCAGGAGGCCTTTCTGGAGCGACTGACCGCCTACCTGGACGGCGCCGGAGTACCGGACTTCCTGCGCGGCGCCGAGCACCTGCTCACTGACCTGGCGCCCCGCGTCATCTCCGCGCTGCGCCGCCACGACGACGGCGCCATCGACACCGAGATCGACTGGGCCATCAAGCGCCGCCTCATGCGCGCCCAGCGCGAGCGCCACCCCCAGCTGGGTGGCCAGGCCCTGGAGATGCTGCGCTCGCGGGTGGACCTGGCCTACCACGACCTCAACGCCGAGACCGGGCTGGTGCCGCGCCTGAACGCCCAGGGGGCAATGGCGCACCTGTGCGAGCCGGAGGAGATCGAGCGCGCCCGCCAGACGCCCCCGGCCACGCGCGCCGCCCTGCGGGGAGCCTTCGTGGCGGCCTGCCTGGAGGTGGGCGCCGACTTCTCCGTGTCCTGGGAGAGCCTGCGCCTGGACTCGCCGCCCACCGCGCCCGTGGACCTGCCGGACCCGCTGCAGACGGCCCATGAGGCCGCTGAGTCCCTGACGGGGCGGGTGCTGGGCCTGCGCCCCGAGGAGATGCACCGCATCGACCTCGTGGGCCGCGGCGGCCTGGGCGCGCCGGGCTAGACTCCTCCGTCCGCCGTGCCGGACTCCGCCATCGTCAACCCACCATCCGGTTTTCCCGTCTTTTCAACGGTTAGTTCTGTGTGCCCTAGTGCCGCTCAGCGCCGGTTCGGCCCTTGCAGGAACCACTAAGGAGGAGTAGAAACTTAGGTGTGCCTCACCAAAGCTGGTGGTGTGCTGACGAAAGGACGAGGATTCGGTATGGCCAGTACAGCCGGTTCGGCCGGAACAGCAGCGACCAACCCGGCCAGCAACAGTGGTGGTCGGGCGGCGAGCATCACCTCACCGCGCAACCTCATCAACGTGGGAGTCTTCACCGCCCTGTACTTCATCGCCCTGTTCGGCACCGGGATGCTCGGGGCGATCCATCCGATCATGATCTTCGTCGGAGGGATCATCGGTGTCATCGTAGAGGCGATTATCTGCATGCTGTATGTGTCCCGGACGCGGGCCATGGGTGCCTACACCATCCTGGGTCTCGTCATCGGCATCCTCATGGTCGTTACCGGACACGCCTGGGTCACGCCGCTGGTCGCGACCGTCCTGGGGCTCGCCGCCGACGCCATCACCCGTGCCGGCGGATACGACAGAACCATCACCAATGCCCTGGGATTCGCCGTCTTCTCCATGTGGGCCATCAGCCCGATCCTGCCGGTGATATGGGCCTCAGAGGCTTATTTCGCCGACATCCGCGAGTCCATGGGGGACACCTACGCCAGTGATCTCCAGGCGCTGATCAGCCCGATGTTCCTCCTGGTGTGGATGCTCCTCATCGCGCTCCTCGCCTACGCCGGCGCCCTGCTGGGAATGAGGGTGCTGCACAAGCACTTCAAGCGAGCGGGCGTCGCCTGAGCATGCGGCGCACCCGACCCCGGGGGGCCAACGTTCCTACGATGGGCGTGGAGGAGTCCCCGGCCTCACCGCAGGAGCTCGCTCGAGAGGGCCGCTCTGTCCTGGATGCCGCCTTTGGGGGACGTCCCGGCCCCAGGGGTGCCGCTGCTCCTCGTGTCCGCGCCGATCCGCGCAGCAAGTTCATCCTGCTGCTCGTGTGCAACGTGCTGGTCATGGGCATGGCCTCCAACCGAGCCGTTGGACTCATCGCCGTTCTGGTGGGCGCGCTCATCGCCCTGGACGAGCCGGTGCGCGTGCTCATCAGCTACACCGCCATCACCGCAGTGTTCTGGGGGCTCACCCAGCTGCCCCTGTGGTGGCCTTCCGGGGTCGCGGTCTTCTTCGGGGTCGTCGCCTACTGGCTGCTGCGCTTCGCCATCTCACTGTCGCTGGGGGCCTGGTTCGTCACCACCACCCGCGTCAGCACCCTGCTGGCGGCCCTCAACCAGCTGCGCGCGCCACGGTTCCTCACCATCCCGTTGGCAGTCCTCTTCCGCTTCGTGCCGGTGGCCCTCGACGAGGCCAGGGGCGTCATGGAGGCCATGCGGCTGCGCGGCTACAGCGGCTCCTACCTGTGGCGCCACCCGCTGGACGGTGTCGAGAAGCTCGTCGTCCCGGTCCTGGCCGCCTCGGCTCGCAGTGCCGATGAGCTCTCGGCCGCAGCCCTCATCCGGGGCCTGGGCAGCGGTGGTCGCCCCACCGTTGTCGACCGCCTGCGTTTCGGGGCTGCCGATGCCGTGCTCCTCGCGCTCAGCGCCGGCCTGGTGGTCCTGGCGCTGCAACCCGTCTGGGGTAGGTGACGATGAGGCCCTCCCACGATTCTCGCCTTCGTCTTCGTGGCGTCTCCTACGCCTATCCCACCGGCCAGCAGGTCCTCGACGACGTCGATCTGGACGTGGCCCCCGGACGCCTCACCCTCATCTGCGGGGCCTCGGGGTCTGGCAAGTCCACGATCCTGCGGCTGCTCAACGGCCTCATCCCGCACTTCCACGACGGTAAGCTCACCGGCCGGGTCCTCATCGACGACGAGGAGGTCCCCTCCGTCCCGATCGAGCGCTCCGGGCTGCGCACCGCCACGGTCTTCCAGAATCCCGCCGCCCAGTTCTTCACGACCACCGTAGCCGACGAGCTCGCCTTCGCACCCCAGAACTACCAGGTACCCGCCCCGGAGATCCGGAGGCGTCGTACTGAGGCCTTGGAGCAGCTGGGCATCACCGACCTGGCCGACAGGGATCTGCGCGGTCTGTCCGGCGGACAGACCCAGAAGGTCGCCTGCGCCCAGGCCCTGGCCCAGCAGACCCCCGTCATCCTCCTGGACGAGCCCACCTCCAACCTGGATCCGCGGGCCATCGACGACGTGCGCGCCACCATCGGGCGGCTCAAGGCGGCGGGGCGGACCCTGGTGGTGGCCGAGCACCGCGTCTACTTCCTGCGCGGCCTCGTCGACGAGGCCGTCATCATGGGGCAGGGGCGCGTCGTGCACCGCATGGCGGGGGAGGAGCTGTGGCGGATCGACGATGTGCGGCGCAGGCAGCTGGGTCTGCGGACCCTGGGGCGGCCCCGCCTGGACCTGTGTCCCGCACGGATCGCCGCCCTGGCCGGCCATACGGACAGGCGGGTCGACGACGGCACGAGCGGCGGCGTCGAGCGCAGTACCTCACCAATCGCTGGCGCTGTCCAGGCCGATCCTGACGAGATGCCCGGAGAGGAGGGGGAGGGCGGGCTGCGCATTGAGAACCTCAAGGTGGAGCGAGGCGGTCGCCTCATTCTCGACATCCCCGAGCTCACCTTTCCCGCCGGTGCGATCACCGGCGTCATGGGGGCCAATGGGATCGGGAAGACGACCCTGGCGCGGGCAGTCTGCGGCCTGCAACGCACCCAGCGGGGCGCGCGCGTCACGTACGGCGGCAAGGAGCTCGCCGCCGGGCAGGCCTTCCTCGTCATGCAGGACGTCCACCGCCAGCTCTTCACCGAGTCGGTCTCCCGCGAGGCGGGCCTTCCGCAGCTCGAGCGCCTCGACCTGGCCGACCTGGCCGATCGTCACCCGCTCTCGCTCAGTGGCGGTCAGAAGCAGCGCCTCGTCATCGCCACCGCGATCGACCAGGGTGCCCGCGTCCTCATCCTGGACGAGCCCACCTCCGGTGTCGACCACCGTCATCTCGTGGCCATCGCCGCCGAGCTGCGGGACCTGGCGCGCGAGGGTCGCGTCGTCATCGTCATCAGCCACGACGTCGAGTTCCTCAATGAGTGCGCCGACCGCGTCATCGAGATTGAATGACATCTCACTGAAGGTAGATAACGATAATGATTTGCAAATATGGCGATGCTCGAGTAGATGTGCGGTCATCGCGGCGGCGCGCCTGAGGTGGTGCGTCCTCGGTACTCCGGTACGACGTCGGACTGTTCACCACGACCTGCGAGAACACACAAGGAGAAGACATGAGCCCCACCAACCGCACAGCGACATCGACTGGGCAGGAGCGACCCACCGTGCGCACGTCGTCGCGCTCGGGCCTGGCCGACTCCGCGCTCGGCACCCGCAATCTCATGACGATCGCCGCCCTGGCGGTCGTCTCGATGATTCTCCTCGTGCCGCTGAACTACCTGGCCCCGGCGGCGGGGGCCTCCCGAGACGCCGTGCTCCTGGGGTGCGCGATCATGGGACTGTGGCTCGTGCCGTACCTGCTGCCCGCCACCGTCGTGCGCCGCCCCGGCGCCGTGATGATCGCGGCCCTTCTCATGGGCATCATGAGTGTCTTCACCACCCCGGTCGGCCCCGCGGCCATCGTCGGCAACCTCATCGGCGGGGCCTTCGTCGAGGTACCCCTGGCTCTCCTGCTCTACCGGAAGTGGACCTGGTGGTCCTACCTGCTCTCGGCGATGACCTTCGGCCTGCTCAACGGCATCATGTACGTCTCCGTCATGAGCGCCTCGGTGGGTATGGCCCCGGCGAGCGCCGGCGTCATCATCGCCGTCGTCTCGGCCCTGGTCGGCGGCGGCCTCACCATCCTCCTGACCCGACTGCTCAACCGTGCCGGCGTCGGCATCGACCACCGCACGACCGGCCGTGCATGAGACAGTGCCCGCCGCACCGGCTGCTCCCGAGGCCGAGCAGCCTCTGGGGGAGCCGGCCGATCCGGCGCTGGTGAGCATCGAGGGCCTCAGTGTCCACTACCTCGGACGCGAGAGCTGGGTCCTGGACGCCGTCGACCTCACCCACCTGCGCGCTCAGGTCACCGCCGTCATCGGTCCCTCGGGCTGCGGCAAGACCACCCTCGTGCGCGCACTGTGCGGCCTCATCCCGCACTGCCTGCCCTCGGAGTACGCCGGCAGCCTGAAACTGGCCGGCACCGAGGTCGCCGACGCCACCGTCCAGATCCTGGCCCAGACCGTCGCCTACGTCGGCCAGAGCCCCGACGCCGCCGTCGTCACCCGCACCGTCCACGACGACGTCGCCTTTCCCCTGCAGAATCTCTGCCTGCCCAGGTCCGAGATCACCGCGCGGGTCGAGCAGGCCCTGCGCGCGGTGGGACTCATCGAGCGCATCTGGGACGACCCCTGGACGCTCTCAGGCGGACAGCGTCAACGGCTCGCGCTCGCCGTCGCCCTGGCTATGCGCCCACAGCTCCTCGTGCTCGACGAGCCGACCAGCACCATCGATGCCACCGGTCGTGAGGACTTCTACACCCTCATCGCCTCCCTGACGGCCACGGGCATGGCGGTTGTCGTCATCGACCACGACCTCGACCCGGTACTGCCCATCGTCGACCAGGTCCTGGCCCTCAACGCCGACGGGCGGACCATCGCCGTCGGCTCGCCGCGGGAGGTCTTCATGAGCCACCGCCGCGAGCTGATCGACGCTGGAGTATGGATGCCCCGAGCCCTGCGTGAGGCCGATGACGACCTCTTCCTCGGGGCGGCCGCGCCGGAGGTGGCGCTGACCTGTGCCGAGGCCGGAATCTGGGTGCCGCGGCTCGCCGACCTGTGCGCCCACAACGAGGTGCGCTACCTGGAGAAACAGGTGCGGGACTCCGCTGAGAGCTGGCAGCGGGTTGAGGCCATCGACACCCGCGAGGTAGTCGCCGGCCGTCCCCGGCCTGAGCCCAGAACCAGTGTCGAGCTGGTCGACCTCGAGGTCCCGGGGCGCTCACCCCGGGTGTCCATGCGGCTGGGTGGTGGCGAGCTCGTGGCGCTGGTCGGCCCCAACGGCGCGGGCAAGTCCTCGATCCTGTCCGCCCTGGCCGGACTCGTCCGCTCAAGGGCCGACAAGGCGATGGTTGGCGGCCGGGACGTCGGCAAGGGCAGGCACCTGGTCGGATACGTCTTCCAGAACCCTGAGCACCAGTTCGTGGCCACCACCGTCGGAGCCGAGCTCGCCGTCGGAGGGACCTCGTCGGAGCGGGTCGATGAGCTCCTTGAGCAGTTCCACCTGACCGCTCACCGCGGCCACCATCCGCTGACCCTCTCGGGCGGTCAGGCCCGCAGGCTCTCGGTGGCCACCATGGTCAGCGAGGAGCGCGACGTGATCGTCCTGGACGAGCCCACCTACGGGCAGGACTGGGATAACACCTGCGAGCTCATGGACTTCATCGACCAGCTGCGCCACCAGGGGCGCACGGTCATCATGGCCACGCATGACCTCGAGCTCGCCTTGAAGCACTGCACCCACATTGTCGCCCTGCCGGGGGCGCCCGCAGCCGGGACGGCCGACTCTTTAACCGGACACGTAGGCCTCGCGCCGGTGCTCCCCCGGCCCCAGTCGCGGCGAGGCTTGTTCACCTCGCTCAACCCCTTGACCCTCTTCGTGTCGGTCCTGCCGGTCATGGTGATGGTCTTCGCCCTGCGCAACCATCACCTCAACCTGGGCATCCTGCTGGCCGCCTCGGTCCTCATCGTCGCCGCGCGCGCCTCCCTGAGACGCACCGTGGCCTCGGTGGTCGCCCCCTGGGTGGTCACCGCACTCATGACCTGGATCTTCAGCGGCGGAAGTCAGCACCAGGAGACGGCGGCGCGCCTCTACGACCTGGGCGACGCGGTGACTGGAGGTACCGGTATCGGCGCGCTCATCGCACTGGTCCTCGTCTCGGGCGTCTCCACCGACCCCGGTGCCCTCATCCGCACCCTGACTACTACCTTCCGCATGCCCTACCGCCTCGGGGCGGCGGGCACCGCGGCCATCGCCTTCATCACCCGCTTTCATGACGACTTCGTCCTCCTGCGCACCGCCAGGGCACTGCGTGGAGTCGGAGGGCGTTGGGGGCTGCTCGCCCCTGTGGTCCGCTGGACCGGATCGATCCTGCCGCTGATGATCCTGGCCATCCAGCACGCTGAGCGCGTCGCCCTGTCCATGGACTCGCGCGCCTTCGGCGCCCACAAGCGGCGCACCGAGATGACCGATGACCCCTGGAGGGTGCGCGATTGGAGCGTCGTCGTGCTCACCTGGGCGCTGGTCGCCATCACCTGGAAAACCCTCCACTGAGGAGACAGCCATGCCGAAGCAGCCGAATCACCAGCCGATTTACCAGGCAGCCAAAGACCTCACCGAGCATCCGGCCGAACCCCCCGACCACTCCGGGCAGTCCGGCGGCGCCGGACGCTCCGGCGTCACCGTCGGCGAGCTCATCCGGCCGGCGCGCCCGGCCATGATCGTCACCGGGCTGCTGACCGCGCTCGGAGCGCTGATGTCCATTGTCCCCTTCGAGGCTCTGCGCAACATGGCGGCCATCTGGCTGGGTGAGACCTCGCCGGAGGGCTGGCGCAGCAGCCTGTGGATCTGGGCGGCGATCGCAGCCGTCGCCCTGTTCGCCTCCCAGGCCCTCTACCTGGTGGGCCTGGGGATCACGCACCTGGCCGAGGCCCGACTGCGACACCACCTACGCAGACAAGTCGTCGAGGCCATCAGCAGCCTGCCCCTGGGGCGAGTGGCGCAGATCCCGCACGGCACCATCCGCAAGATGGTCTGCGACGACACCACCTCCATCCACACCCTCGTCGCCCACGTCCCCGGTGACGCCACCAACGCCGTCGTCATGGCTACGGCCGGGGCGGCCTACCTGCTGTGGACCGACTGGCGCCTGGCTTGCGCGCTGCTGGGGCTGTGGGTACTCACCCTGGGGGTCATATCCCTGGCCCTGGCCGGCATGTCAGATATCACCGAGCGCTTCGGCGTCGCGCAGACCGCGCTGGCCGCCGCAACCGTCGAGATGCTCGAGGGCATCAAGGAGATCAAGGGCTTCCAGGCCACCGACGCCTCCCGCACCCGCTTCAGCCGGGCGCGCACCGAGTTCTCCGAGCTGTCATACGAGTGGGTGAGCAGATCCGGGAAGGCCATCAGCGCCATGACCGCCGTCCTGCGGCCCTCCACGGTCTTCGCCACGGTCGCGCTCCTGGCCGTCCTGTTCACCTCCCAGGGGTGGACGCCGCTGTCAGCCACCCTGCCGTTCTTCCTGGTGGCCCTCGGGCTGCCGGAGGGGCTCATGATCCTCGTCGGTCTCATGCAGCACATGTACGAGTCCAGGATGGCTGCCCAGGCCACCGCCGACCTGCTCTCCTTGCCGCCGATGCCCGAGGGGGCCCATGACGACGGCGAGGGACCCGCCCCCGGGCGCGTCGACGTCGAGGACGTCACTTTCTCCTACGAGGCCGGCTCCCCGGTCCTGCAGGGCCTGTCCTTCACCGCCGAACCGGGAAGCGTGACGGCGCTCGTCGGCCCCTCCGGTGGCGGCAAGTCGACCCTGGCCCGCCTCATCGCCCGCTTCTACGACGTCGACGTCGGTGCCGTGCGCATCAGCGGCGTCGACGTGCGCGAGGTGACATTCACCTGGTTGCTCTCTCGGGTGGCGGTCGTGCTGCAGGACGTGGCCCTGGCCCACGAGTCCGTCCACGACAACATCGCCCTGGGACGCCCCGACGCGACCCGGGAACAGGTCGAGGCGGCCGCCCGCGTGGCCTGCATCCACGAGCGCATCACACGTCTGCCCCATGGCTACGACACGATCCTGGGCGATACGGGAGGATTCCTCTCCGGAGGGGAGCGCCAGCGCGTCACCCTGGCGCGCGCCTACCTCCAGGACGCCCCCGTCCTCGTCCTGGACGAGGCCACCGCCCAGGCCGATCCGGCCTCCGAGCGCGACATCCACCAGGCCCTGTCCCGGCTGGCGGCCGGAAGGACCGTCATCATCATCGCCCACCGTCTGTCCACGATCCGCGACGCCGACCAGATCCTCGTCGTCGACGCCGGACGCATCACCGAGCGCGGCACGCATGAGGAGCTGCTGGCCGCAGGCGGCCGCTACGCCGCCATGTGGAGCAGCCAGGACCTGAGCGAGGAGACCGACGCCGCGGCGCTGACCGCCCAGGTCGATCAGCCCGGAGCCAAGACCGCAGGGCAGGAGGAGGAGTAGCCATGTGGAAGCTGCTGACGCGAGTCGTCAACGCCGCCGAGATGCGGACCATCACCGCCTGGTTCGTAGCCTCCGCAGTCCTTCAGGGCCTCACCCTGGCCCTCATGATCCCCTTCCTACGCGCCCTCTACTCGCGCTCGGAGTCCCTGACCGGTTGGCTGATCGCAGTCGTGGTCCTGGGGGTGGTGAGCGTCGTCGTCGACACCATCGCCATGCACCGCTCCTACCGGGTCAGTGTCTTCGAGGTCTGCGACACGATGATCGACCGCGTCGCCGATCACGTCCTGACCCTGCCCCTGGGTTGGTTCAGCGCCGAGCGTGAGGCCGCCGTCGTCAACGCCACCTCCAAGGAGGTCAACACCCTCTCCCACCTGGCCTCCATGGTGATCCCCAACCTGTGCAACGCCTTCATCGTCCCGCTGGTCATGCTCGGGGCCACCGCCGTCGTCGAGTGGCCCCTGGCGCTCATCATGGCCGCCGCCATCGTCCCGCTGGTCCTGACGTGGCGGCTCATGGGAGCCGCAACCACCCGCGCCAACGAGCTGGAGGACCGCACCTCGAGCGCCGCGGCCGGACGCCTCGTGGAGTTCGCCCGGCTCCAGCCCGTGCTGCGCGCCACCGGCGTCACCAAGACGGGCTGGGCACCGGTGCGAACCGCCCTGGAGGCCGACTCCACCGCCACCCTGGACGGCTTACGGGTCAAGGGCAGGCCCGGGCAGTACTTCAACCTCATCGTCAACATCGCCTTCGCCCTGGTCATGGCGGTGGGACTGTCACGTGTGAGCGGGCACCGGCTCGACGTCGTCGCATACCTGGCGATCATGGCCGTCACCGCGCGCACGCTCCTGCCACTGACCAAGGCCGCCATGTACGGCGCCGAGGCCGACAACGCGAAGGTCGCCCTGCGGGCCGTGGGGGACATTCTTAACGCCCGTCCCCTGCCCGACCCCGAGCCTGGCCAGGAGATCGAGCCCCGGGGGACCACGATCGCCCTGAACGACGTCTCCTTCTCCTACGACGCCGGCCGCCCCGTCCTGGCGGGCGTCTGCCTGAGCGCACCGCAGGGACGAGTGACCGCCCTGGTGGGGCCCTCAGGGGCAGGCAAGTCCACGATCCTGCGCCTGGCCGCCCGATTCTGGGACGTCGACGGCGGGACCGTCACCATTGGCGGCGCACCGGTCCGCTCCATGCGCGCCTCGACGATCATGGGCATGACGTCCATGGTCTTCCAGGACGTCTACCTGTTCGACACCACCATCCGGGAGAACCTGCGCATCGCCCGGCCCGAGGCCACCGACGCCGAGCTGGCCGAGGCCGCCAGGCGCGCCCGCCTGGACCGCGTCATCGAGGCACTGCCGCACGGGTGGGACACACAGGTCGGTCCCGGCGGGCTGAGCCTGTCCGGTGGGGAGCGTCAGCGCGTCGCCATCGCCCGGGCCTTCGTCAAGGACGCCCCGATCCTCCTGCTCGACGAGATCACCTCGGCCTTGGACGGGGAGAACGAGTCCGCCATCACCGAGGTGGTGCGCGAGCTCTCCGAGGGCCGAACCGTCATCGTGGTGGCCCACCGCCTGTCCACCGTCCGCCAAGCCGACGAGGTCGTCTTCCTCGAACCGAGTCAGGCCGGCGCCCGCGTGGTCCAGTGTGGTACGCCCCAGGAGTTGGCTGCCGTTCCCGGCCCCTTCCGCGAGTTCATCGAGGCCTCCACGGCCTCCTCGCGCTGGCACATCCGCCAGGAGTGATGCGTAGGCAGGTCATCTCGGGTACGACAGATTCACGGACTGACGCTGTCTCATACCGAACGGTATGGGGCAGCGTCCCCGTTGTTATGAGAGCTCGCGGGGCTCCATGAAACCTCCTTGAAATACTGAGTGGTATCGTCAATACCGACCGGTACGGATCGATCTGGTGGTCGATCGGATTCCCGGATCCAGGTAGATGAACGAAAGGAGGAGGCTTCATGGCCGACGTACTAGCCATTGAGGACCTTCACAAGCACTTCGGAAGCGGGGCGCACACGGTGAGAGCCAACGCCGGCGTCACCATGCGGGTGGGTGCCGGCGAGGTGGTCGGGCTCCTCGGCCACAACGGTGCGGGCAAGACCACACTGGTCAACCAGGTGGTGGGGCTCTTGCACCCGACCTCTGGAAGCATCAGGCTCGACGGTGTCGACGCCGTCGCCAACCCCGCTCTCGCCCGCCGCCTCACCAACGTCCAGGCACAGGCCAACGTCCCCATCACGGGGCTCACGCCCCTGACAGCGATCAACCTCGTGGGGCGCATGCGAGGAGGGCGCCCGCGTCAGACACGCAGACGCGCCGAGGAGCTCATCGAGGCCCTTGACCTGGGGGAGTGGGCGAGGACTCCCGCGCAGAAGATCTCTGGCGGTATCGCCCGCCTGACAGCCTTTGCCATGTGCGCCGTCGTCCCCGGGCGCCTGGTCATCCTCGATGAGCCCACCAACGACGTCGACCCGGTGCGCCGGCGCCTGCTGTGGGACCAGATCCGACTCCTGGCCGATGCCGGATCCGCAGTCCTCCTCGTGACCCACAACGTGCGGGAGGCTGAACGGGCTGTCGACCGGCTCGCCGTCCTGGACCACGGCCACGTCATCGCCGAGGGAACTCCCGCAGCGCTCGTTGCTGGCCACGGATCATCCTTCGTCCTGGAGATCAGTCGGACTCCCGGCCGACGGATCGAACCGCCTGCGGGAATGAGCCTGACGCAGCACGACGCCGTGCACGCATCCGTGGCAGTGTCCTCCGACCGTACAGCGCAGGCCGTGGACTGGGCTGCTCACGCCCTCAAGGACGCCGCGATCGAGCGCTACGAGCTGGCACCGATCTCACTGGAGGACGTCTACGTCCACCTCACCGCGAGTACAGGACAAGAGGCGCATCGTCATGCCGCCTGAACCGAGTGAGGCAGCGGGAGGCCCGGCCCGTTCCAAGGATCCACGTTGCCCCGTGCCGCCATGTCAGCGCGGTACGACTCCAGCCCCCCAGAGAAACAGGAAGTGAAGGAGAAGCCGATGCTTGCTTCAACCAGCGCCGCTACTGAAACGGCTCCAGCCGCTGTGACTGCTCTCGAGGTCACGTCCCAGACGACATCGCTCTGGCATCAGCTCGGCCTGCTCATCCAGTGGCAGTTCCGACGCAGCCTCCCCATGCTGCCGCTGTTCATCATCGTCCAGACGCTGCTGTCCGTCTCCATGGTCCTGGGATACGGGCTCATCGCGGGACACCCAGACCGCGAGGCGAGCCTCTACCTGGCCGGCGGTGGCCCGGCGATCGCGCTCATCTCACTGGGACTCATCATGACACCCCAGTGGGTCTCCCAGTCCCGCACCGAGGGCAGTCTGGACTGGATGCGCACCCTGCCCGTCCCCAGGATCGCCTTCCTCCTGGCAGACCTCGCGATCTGGACCGCCCTGGCACTACCCGGCTTGGTCGTGGGCGTCATCGTCGCCAACGCCCGCTTCGACGTCGACCTCGCCCCACAGTGGTGGCTGGTACCCGGCGCCGTGCTGGTCGCCCTGACAGCGGCCTGCATCGGCTACGCCATCGCCACGCTCCTGGCTCCGGCCCTGGCTCAGATCCTCTCCCAGGTGCTCGCCTTCGGCATCTTGCTGTTCTCTCCCATGAGCTTTCCTTCCGACAGACTCCCCGACTGGGCCCAGGAGCTCCACCGCTGGCTGCCCTTCGAGCCCATGGCGCAGGTGGTGCGCGCCGGCCTGTTCTCCCACGACGCCACCATGCCCACCCGGTCCTGGGTCCTGCTGGTTGGATGGTGCCTGGTGTCCATCGCCGGAGCGTCATGGGCCCTGGGAAAGCGGCCCTGAACCGGCCCGCATAGTCGGAGCCCGGTGGAGGACGTGACGAATGTGGGGGAAGGACCGTGAAACCCTTTCTGAGGAGCCTCCTCTACAGTGGGGGCATGACCGCCAGGAGCTCCGCCCGAGGGCCGGACAGTGATAGTGACGACTCTGGGGCCTCCGCCTCGGATGACATCAGGGAGGCGACGCGCGCCCTCAACGAGGCGATCACGGCACTGTCCCGTGTGGTAGGGGCGGCCGGTCAGGAAGCGCGCCGGAGCAGCGAGAGCGCGGTGGCGGCCTCCCTGGACCTCGCCTCCCGGAAGCTGGCCTCCGCCTCCACCGCAGTCAGCGGCGCCGCCCCGGGGCGGGGCGGTGGACGGCGTCGGAGCGAGGAGACCAGGGCGCGGATTCTTGCTGCTGCCAGGGAGGTCTTCGCTGCCAAGGGCTACGAGGGGGCGTCGGTCAGTGACATCGCCTCGGCGGCCGGATTCACCAAGGGCGCCTTCTACTCCTCCTTCCCCTCCAAGGAGGCCCTGTTCCTGGAGGTCGTCACCTGCGGTGAGGAGAGCTCGGATGAAACCGCTCGCCAGATGGCGAGCCCCGACCAGTGGGGCGAGCAGCTCCAGGAGCTTGCCATGGAGGATGTTGTCCTGCACCTGGAGACCTGGCTCTACGCGATTCGTCACGAGGACTCCCGGGACCGGCTGGCCGGCAGCTGGCGGCGCTGGCTGAGAGAGACCTCTGTCATGGTGGCCCGTTCCCACGGACGCCACGAGCCGGCCCAGCAGGATGAGGAGACGGCCTTCGGACTCCTGGCGGTGGGCATCTTCGGCCGTGTGAGCGCCGCAGCCACCACCTCGCAGGAGGTCGAACCCATCATCCAGCGCCTGTCTGAGCGACTCCTTGAGGATGGTGGTAGCTGACGTTCCGCCTCCGCCGAGAGCAACCTGTTTCGCGTAGGGGCGAGGAAGAACGGCTGCCTTCCGCCAACAGTGCCCCTCTCGGTGGAGGCCGGGCCTCCCGATCAGGCGACCTGCTCGCGGTAGCGGCGGGCCACCAGCTCGGCAACCGCCGGGTGGTCGCCGATGGGGGCGGCCACGACGTCGGCGCCCGTGAAGTGCAGGGCCCGGTGAAAACGTCCCTCCGCCAGCAGGTAGGTGGCCACGCCCACCCGCCCGGCACCCCGGGTCCGGGCCGTGCTCACCGCGTCACGGACGCTGGGGCGCGCAGCCGACAGGTAGGCGGGCGTCACCTCGCGCCCCAGGCGCGTCTCGAGCAAGCGGGTGATGGCCTCAACCTCCTCCAACGCCGCCGCCTGACGCGACCCGGCCGCGCCCAGAACAATATGGTCGAGCCCTGCGAGCCCGCCCAGGGGCGCGGAGGCCTCGTGAAGCCGCTGCGCCACGGCCTCCGCCAGGTGCGCCTCGACCCCCAGGTGCTCGGCGACCGTCCCCGATCCGTGCCGTTCCACCGCGGCCGGTACGTCATGGACAACGTGATAGCCCCGAGCCAGGAAGAAGGGCAGGACCACCGGATCCACCAGCCCCTCCAGCGCCGTGGCCGGGTCCGGGGGCTGGAGCTCGACGTAACCGGTGCGCACCTCCACCTCGGGCAGGATCGTGCCGACGCGCTCAGCGGTGCGCGACAGGACTGAGGACGGCCCGGGCCGTCGCGAGCCGTGGGCCAGTAGCACCAGGGGACGAGTGCTCATGCCGGCTCCACCACCAGAACCGCGTGCGCGTGAGGACGAGCCGGCTCGACCGGCCTCGACCCGAGCGGACCACTCGAAGTGAGAGTCTCGTCCGGCACAGCAGCCTCAGGTGCGTGGCCGCACCGAGGAGCGGAGCGGACCTCCTCAAGCACCTGATCGGTCTGCTTTCGAATGTCTGTGGCGGTGGCGCGCGCCTTGCGAATCGCCAGGGCCAGGGAGGCCGCCCAGATCACCCCGAGCGCGCCGTACACCATGACTCCGGTTCGGGCCGAGGCCTCGGCCCAGGACAGGAGCACCCGCAGGTTCGTGGCCAGGATCAGCCCGCCGACGGCGGTGCCCAGCACCGCTCCAGGCAGACGGGAGACCAGCCAGGCGGCGATCGGTGCGGCCACCAGCCCGCCGGCCAGCAGGGTCAGGACGATCCCCAGGCTGATGCCCGCGGTGCCCAGTCCGGTGAGGAAGCCGGCCGAGGCCGCCACCGTCACCAGGAACTCCGAGGCCCCCACCGAGCCGACCACGGTGCGCGGCGCCGTACGACCACCCGTGAGCAGCGTCGTCGTCACCACCGGTCCCCAGCCGCCACCGCCGGTGGCGTCAACGAAACCGCCCACCACTCCCAGGGGGACCAGGAGCCGCCTGCCGTGCGGGGAGCGCCGGCTACCGGAGCCCTTAGGCGGGCGCAAGGAGAAGCGCCCCAGGACATAGGCCCCCAGCAGGATCAGCAGGCTCGCCGTCACCGGGGTCGCCGCGCGGGTCGACAGGTGCGACAGGACCGTGGCGCCGCCGAAGGCCCCCACCGCACCGGGCAGCCCCAGCCGGACCACCAGGCGAGGATCGGTGTTGCCCAGCCTCCAGTGGGAGGCCCCCGAGGCCAGGGTCGTGCCGATCTCAGCCAGGTGCACCGAGGCCGAGGCGAGCGCCGGGCTCAGCCCGGCCAGAAGCAGCAGGGAGGAGGAGGTCATGCCGTACCCCATCCCCAGGGAGCCGTCGACCAGCTGGGCGGCCAGGCCGACGAGGGCGAGAAGAACAAGCTTGCGCATCAGTGACTCCAGGACATTTGGTCTGCATGCGCCGAGGCGGGCTCACGCGGCGGGGCTCGCCGGCCGGGTCTCCTCGACGACTCGGTCAGCCCAGTACGGGCTCAGGGTGACGACGTCGCCGATGACGATGACCGCGGGGGCGGTCACGCCGCAGCGGGCGGCGACGTCGGCCAGACATCGCAGCTCGGTGGTGGTCACGCGCTGGTCGGGGTGGTAGCCGCGCTCGATGATCGCCGCCGGAGTGGCCGGATCGCTGCCTGCCTCCAGCAGGGAGGCGACCGAGTCCCGCAGCCGGGAGACCCCCATGAGCAGGATGAGGGTGTGATCGCGGCGCTGAGGGAGTACCCCCAGATCCGCATGAGCCGTGATGACCGAGAAGCCGCGCGACAGCCCCCGGTGGGTCACGGGGATCCCCGCCGCCGCGGGCACGGCGATGGCGCTGGTGATCCCCGGGACGACCTCGACGGCGACACCGGCCCGGCGGCAGGCGGCCGCCTCCTCCCCGCCGCGCCCGAGCACGTAGGGGTCACCGCCCTTGAGGCGGACCACTGCCTTGCCGCGGTGGGCCAGGTCGACCAGGAGCGCATCGATCTGCTCCTGGCTCATGACGTGCCGGCCGCGCCGCTTGGAGGCGTCGATGACCTCGGTTGTGGGGTCAAGGTCCTCCAGGAGGTCCCGGGGCGCCAGTGCGTCGACGACGACCACGTCCGCCTGGCCCAGCAGCTCCAGGCCGCGGGCGGTGATGAGGCCGCTGCTGCCTGGGCCGCCGCCCACCAGGGCCACCCAGCCGCCCGCGGAATCGGCGGAGCCAGTGGAGCCGGTGGGTGCATGAGCAGAGACTTCGTGGCTCATGGCTTCAGCCCCTGCCTGAGGAGGCGGCCGTAGCCGGTTCGTCGCGCCCTGCGTCCGCCAGCTGCACCATGCCCGCACCGAGCGTGCCACCCTCGTGGGCGTCAATGAGGAGGAAGGCGCCGTCGGACCGGGAGACCGAGTAATCGGCCAAGGGCACTGGTGAGGCCAGACGCAGCCGCACCAGGCCGATGTCGTTGAGCTCCAGGGCATCAGCCGGCACCGTGGTCAGGTCGTCCAGGTCGAGGCGCCCGTCAATGGCACGCACAATCGCCTGCACCGTCTGGGCGCCGTGCTTGAGCAGCACCCGCGTCCGGGGGCGCAGGGGCTCCTCGCTCAGCCAGGACACGCGGGCGGCGACCTCGGTGAGCACCTGGGGCGCGTCGCCCGCCGCGGCCAGGGTGTCACCGCGGGCGACGTCGATATCGTCGGTGAGGCGAACCGTCACCGACTGGCCCTCGACGGCCTCCTCCAGGCTGCGCTCGCCTAAGTCGATGCCGGCCACACGTGAGCGCCTGCCCGAGGGCAGCACCACCACAGGGTCACCGACACGCACCGTGCCCGAGGCGATCCGCCCGGCGTAGCCGCGGTAGTCGCGCAGCTCGGGCCTCGGCGCCGCCCCCTGGGGGCGGATGACCAGCTGGACCGGCAGGCGGAAGGCGCCCTCGTCGCGGGCGGTGGGCAGGGACTCCAGAAGCCCCAGCAGGGTCGGCCCCTCGTAGAAGCGCGTGCTGGCCGAGGTTTGGACGATGTTGTCCCCCAGGAGCGCGGAGGTCGGCAGGACATGGATCTCGGCTACGCCCAGCTCGGCGGCCACGGCGCGGATATCGGCCTCGATGGCCGCGTAGACCTCGGCGGAGAAGTCCACCAGGTCGATCTTGTTGACCGCGACGATGACGTGCGGGACCCGCAGAAGGGCGGCGACCGCCAGGTGGCGGCGCGTCTGCTCCAGGACCCCGTTGCGGGCGTCCACCAGCAGCACGACGACGTCGGCCGTGGAGCAGCCGGTGACCGTGTTGCGGGTGTACTGCACGTGCCCGGGGCAGTCGGCCAGGATGAAGGAGCGCTGCGGGGTGGCGAAGTAGCGGTAGGCGACGTCGATCGTGATGCCCTGCTCGCGCTCGGCCCGCAGCCCGTCGGTCAGCAGCGCGAGGTCGGCACTGGTCAGGCCCCGATCCAGGCTGACCCGCTCGACGGCGGCCAGCTGGTCGCGCAGCACGGACTTGGAGTCGAACAACAGACGGCCCACGAGCGTGGACTTGCCGTCGTCGACGCTGCCGGCCGTGGCCAGCCGCAGCAGTGAGCCGGTGGCGGCGGCGCGAGCCTCGGCCTCGGCGGGGATGTCGGTGAGGGTGGGGGTGCTCATCAGAAGTAGCCCTCCTTCTTGCGGTCCTCCATGGCCGTCTCGCTCAGGCGGTCATCGGCGCGGGTGGCTCCCCGCTCGGTCAGGGTGGAGGCGGCGACCTCCAGGACGATGTCGTGGTTGGTGGCGGCCTCGGACTCGACGGCGCCCGTGCAGGACATGTCACCCACGGTGCGGTAGCGCACGGTGCGGGTGACGACCTGCTCGCCGTCGCGCAGCCGGTTGACGCCTCCGGCCGCCAGCCACATCCCGTCACGCAGGAACACCTCGCGCTCGTGGGCGTAGTAGAGGCCGGGCAGGGAGATGTCCTCGCGCTCGATGTAGCGCCACACGTCCAGCTCGGTCCAGTTGCTCAAGGGGAAGACCCGCACGTGCTCGCCGGGGCGGTGGCGGGGGTTGAGCAGGTTCCACAGTTCGGGGCGCTGGTTGCGCGGGTCCCACTGGCCGAACTCGTCGCGCAGGGAGACGATGCGCTCCTTGGCCCGGGCCTTCTCCTCGTCGCGGCGCCCGCCGCCGAAGACGCCGTCGAAGCCGCCCTCCTCGATGGCGTCGAGAAGCGGGATCGTCTGGAGCGGGTTGCGGGTGCCGTCGGTGCGCTCGCGCAGACGGCCGTCGTCGATGTAGTCCTGGACGCGGGCCACCACGAGCCGCAGACCGAGCTCCTCGACCGTACGGTCACGGTAGGCCAGCACCTCGGGGAAGTTGTGGCCGGTGTCTACGTGCAGGACGGGGAAGGGGATCGGGGCGGGCCAGAAGGCCTTGCGCGCCAGGTGCAGCATGACCACGGAGTCCTTGCCTCCGGAGAACAGCAGCACGGGGCGGCGGCACTCGGCGGCGATCTCCCGGATGACGAGGATGGCCTCGGCCTCCAGGACGTCAAGAATGTCCAGGGCCTCAGTGGTGGCGGGAGCCCGGGAGAGGTCGGCCAGACCGGCCGGCGCGAGCTCCGGCGCCTGCGCGGGGGAGGGGACGGGGGCCGGACGGGGGTGGGTCAGGGTGATGCTCATAGGTGGATTCCGCATTCTGTCTTGGTGAATCCGGCCCAGCGGCCGGAACGGGGGTCGTCTCCGGGTCTGACTCGCGCCGTGCACGGGGCGCAGCCGATCGAGGGGTAGCCGTCGTACAGGAGGGGGTTGATGAGCACGCCGTGCTGGTCGGCGTAACCGGTCAGCTCCTCCATGCTCCAGGCCGCCAGGGGGTTGATCTTGACGATCTCGTGGGTGGCGTCCCAGCCGATCAGCGGTGTGTGGGTGCGGGTGGGGGCGTCCTCACGGCGCACCCCGGTGGCCCAGGCCTCGTAGCCGCTCAGGGCCCTCGCCAACGGCTCGACCTTGCGCAGGCGGCAGCAGGCGGCCGGCTCCCGTGACCACAGATCCGGCCCGTAGCGCTCGTCCTGCTCGGCCACGCTCAGCTCGGGCGTCACGTCGACGACGGTGACGTCCATGGTGGCGGCCACCGCGTCGCGGGTGCCCACGGTCTCGGCGAAGTGGTACCCGGTGTCCAGGAAGAGGACGTCGACGCCGGGCAGGACCCGGGAGACCAGGTGCGGCAGGACGGCGTCGGCCATGGAGCAGGCCACGGCCAGCTTGCCGGGGAAGTTCTGGGCCGCCCACTGGGCGACGTCGAGGGCCGGGGCATCGTCACCGAGCTCGCGCGCACCGGCCTCGGCCAGGGCTCGCAGCTCCTGCGTGGACCGCAGCGGGGCCGAGCCTGCGCCGCGCGACCTCGAGGCGGCAGGGGCACGGTGCGCCACGTTCAGGGATGCCTGGGCGCTGTCAGTGGTTGCGGCGCTCACTGCAGGGCCTCCTCATCGGCTCGGTGCGCCCACTGGGCGAAGGTCTCCTCAGGGAGACGCTGGTCCAGGTAGCGGCGCACTAGGCGCTCGACGTAGTCGACCAGGCCGGAGGCGGGAACCTTGAGGCCCCTCACCGTGCGGCCCAGGCCGGCCTCGGCGCGTCCGTCAGTGGCCAGACCGCCGCCAAGGTGCACCTGGAAGCCGGGCATCTGCTCGCCGTCGACCGTGATGATCTGGCCCTTGAGGCCGATGTCCGCGATCTGGATGCGGGCGCAGGAGTTCGGGCAGCCGTTGACGGTCAGGGTGATGCGCCGATCCAGGTCGGTGTCGGCCAGGCGCGCGTCGAGCTCGGCCGACACGCGCGCCGCCAGCTTCTTGGTCTCCACGATCGCGAACTTGCAGAACTCCAGCCCGGTGCAGGCCAGGGTCGAGCGGGTGAAGGCGCCCGGGTCGGGATCGAGCCCCAGCTTGCGCAGACCGGCGACGGCGTCGTCGACTTTGTCGGCAGGCACGTCCAGGAGCAGCAGGTTCTGCAGCGGGGTGGTGCGCACCCGGTTGGAGCCGACCTGCTCAGCCAGGTCTGCCAGGCCCAGCAGGACGTCCCCGCTCAACCGGCCGACGGGCGGCTTGGCCCCCACCCAGAAGCGGCCGTCCTTCTGCTCGTGGACACCGATGTGGTCGGAGTCCCCGCTCGGCTCCTCAGGTGCCGGGCCATCGGGCAGGGAGCGCCCCAGGTAGTCGTCCTGGAGGACTTGCCGGAACCTCTCCGGCCCCCACTCGGCCATGAGGAACTTCAGCCGGGCCTTGTTGCGCAGGCGGCGGTAGCCGTAGTCGCGGAAGATGCGGATGACGCCGTACCAGACGTCCAGGGCGTCCTCAGGCGTGACGAAGGCCCCCAGCCGCTGGCCCAGACGCGGGGCGGTGGACAGGGCTCCGGCCACCCACAGGTCGTAGCCGGGACCGAGCTCGGGGTGGTTGACGCCGACGAAGGAGACATCGTTGATCTCGTGGAGGATGTCGAGGCTGGGGGAGCCGGTGATGGCCGTCTTGAACTTGCGGGGCAGATTGGCCAGCTCGGGGTCACCCAGGTAGGTGTCCTTGATGGCACGGGCCAGCGGGGTCGGATCGATGACCTCGTCCTTGGCGACGCCGGCCACAGGGGAGACCAGGAACCCCCGGGGCGTGTCCCCGCAGCCCTCGATGGTGGTCAGCCCCACCGACTCCAGGCGCCGCCACAGCTCTGGGACACTGTCGATCTCCACCCAGTGGAGCTGGATGTTCTGCCGGTCGGTGATGTCGGCGGTGCCGCGAGCGAAGTCGTTGGAGACCGAGCCGAGCACCCGCAGCTGCTGGTGGCTCAGGCTCCCACTGTCCAGGCGCACCCGCTGCATGAAGTAGCGGTCGGACAGCTCGGAGACGTCCAGCTGGGCGGTGCGGCCGCCGTCGATCCCCTGCTTGCGCTGGGTGTACAGGCCCCACCAGCGGAAACGGCCGTTGAGATCGTCGGGTGCGATGCTCTCGTAGCCGCCGGGACCGTAGATGCGCATGATCCGGTCGCGCACCGCCAGCGGGTCCCCGTCCTGCTTGAAGGCCTCGTTGTCATTGAGCGGCTTGCGCCCGTCGAGGGCCCACTGGCCGTTGGAGCGGGCCTTGCGCGGCGGGCGCAGGGTACGGGCGGGTGGCGTGACGGTGGTGGTCATTGCTCCTCCATGACGGTGGCGTGTCATTGGCGTATGAGGAGCGTCCGGGGTCGGCCTGGTGCGCTGCTGCGTGCAGAGCCTGCAGTGCCGTTCGGTTGGCGTCAGCCGTCTCAACGGGGCCTTCCGGACGCTTCATTGCGCCGGATACCTCGTTGCGGGGTGAAGTCCCCGTGGTGTCAGGCGCTGGTCAGGCCCGACAACACATGACCGCATGGGCACGCAGAACGTCAGCGGGATGAGTGCCGCTGAAGAGCGCTGCGTGAGGGAAGGTCATGGCCGAAACATTAACCATGCATTTACCTGGCGACAAGCAGGAATGATCTGTGCTTCGAGTCACGGTGGGGTTGTTGAGGATAGCTTTATCCCGTCAGGACGCGGAAAAAGATCGCACTGCCGCACACTGCGCCGGTGGTGGCGTGCGGCAGCAGATAGGAGGGGTACGGGCCTTTCGGACCTGGGGCTGCGCTCAGGCGCCCAGCTCGCGGTCCCTCTCGGCGATGGCCTCGAAGGCGCGCACGACGGCGTCGGAGAAACCGGCCCGCTCCAGGGCCACCATGCCCGCCACCGTCGTGCCGCCGGGGGAGCAGACCGCGTCAATGAGGTCGGCCGGGGTGCGACCGTGGCCTCCCTCGGCGGTGCGCTGAGCCTCGGTCTGCACGGTGCGGGCGGTTCCCAGCACCGCCTGAGCCACGATCTGGACGGCCAGGGTCTTGGGGATGCTACCCATGACGCCGGCGCGCGCCAGGGCGTCGATAAAGGCGCACACCAGGGCGGGGGAGGAACCCGCCAGACCGATGAAGGAGGAGAAGTCCCTCTCCTCCAGGATCACGGTGCGACCGATGGTCTCCATGAGGGTGCGCACCGTCTCCAGGTCCTGGGGGCTCGCACTGCCCCCCGGTGCCAGCGCCGTCATCGACTCGCCCACGGAGGCGGCCATGTTCGGCATGGTGCGCACCACCCGGGTACCGTCCGGCAGCATCGACTCCAGGCGCTCCAGGGTCACTCCGGCCGCGATGGAGACCACCAGGGGCCGGCTGGTGGCGATGGCCTCCGACAACCGGGGCAGGACATCGGGGATGACGTAGGGCTTGAGGCCCAGGATGAGGACGTCGCTGCGTGAGACCAGCTCGGCGGCGTCGGGCACGTGGACGGCCCCGACCTGTCCGGCCAGGCGCTCGGCGGAACCGTGCTTGCTAGTCAGCAGCAGGTGCCCAGCCGGTGTTCCCGCCGCCACGGCACCCCGCACAATGGCGCTGACCATGTTGCCGGCGCCGATGAACCCGATACGCATGAAAGCCTCCTGCTCGTGAGCGACATGACGCCACCACCGTACCGCGGCGCGCGCCAGGCGATACGACTTCCGGGGCACCGGTGGCCTTCAGAGCACCAGTGCGGCGATCCACCCGGCGATGAGCAGGGGGATGTTGAAGTGCAAAAAGGTCGGGATGACCGAGTCGCGCATGTGGTCGTGCTGCCCGTCAGCGTTGAGCCCCGCCGTGGGACCCAGCGTGGAGTCCGACGCCGGTGAGCCGGCATCCCCCAGCGCCCCAGCGGTCCCGATGAGGCAGACCGTGGCGACCGGCGAGAAGCCCAAGGACACGCACAGCGGCACATAGATCGCCGAGATGATCGGCAGGGTGGAGAAGGACGAGCCAATGCCCATCGTCACGATGAGGCCCACGAGCAGCATGACGAAGGCGGCGGCGGGCTTGGAGCCCGCGAACAAGGAGGTCGCCGACTTCACCAGCGGCTCGATCTGCTTGGTCTCCTTGAGGACCTTGGCGAAGCCCTGCGCCGTGATCATGATGAGCCCGATGAGGGCCATCATCCGCATGCCTCCGGTGAAGACGTCGTCGGCCTCGGCGATGGTGACGACCCGGGTGGCCATGAACAGCAGCAGACCCGTGAGCGCCCCGACCAGGAGCGGGTCGGCCTCGGACTTCGTCCAGGTCAGGAAGGCCTGGACCGCGAAGCAGGCGACGACGGCGACCAACGCGACCCGGATCTTGTGGCGGTCCACCTCGACCGGGCCGGAGACCTCCTCGCCCGAGCCCACGCCGCTGCCGGCGTCGACCTGGTAGACGCGGGGCTTGCGGTAAGTGACGAACACGGCGATGAGCAGCCCCGCGACCATGCCCAGCGCCGGGATTCCCATGGCCTGGGTGGCAGAGACCTGTGAGACGTCCAGACCCGCTTCCTTGATGTTGCGGTAGAGGGTGTTGTAAAGGAAGACCCGCCCGAAGCCCAGGGGCAGGAACATGTAGGTCGTGACCAGCCCGAAGGTGATGGCGCAGGCCACGGCGCGGCGGTCCAGCTGCAGGCGGCTCATGACGATGAGCAGCGGTGGGACCACGAGAGGGATGAAGGCGATGTGAACCGGGATGAGGCTCTCGCTCATGATCGCCATGGTGGTCAGGCCTCCCAGCACCAGCATGGTGGTGGTGCGCACGGCTTTCTGAGAAGCGGACTCGTCGTCGTTCTCGATGCGGCCGATAAGCCAGTTCGCCAGTAGCTGGGGCAGCCCTGAGTGCGCCACCGCCATGGCGAAGGCCCCCAGCAGCGCGTAGGACAGGGCTATCTGGGCGCCGTCGGCCAGCCCGTCCTGGAAGGCGACCATGGTGCGGCTGACGCCCAGGCCGGCGCTCAACCCGCCTGCGAGCGCGCCGACGAACAGGGACAGGACCACATGGACGCGCAGCATCGCCAGGATAAGCATGACCAGGACGGCGAGGATGATGGCGTTCATAGGGGCCTTCCGGTGGGGCCGAACTGTGCTGGGCTTCGCAAGCGGGCCTGGGAGGACCCGTGCGAATCGGGCCCGATTGTGCCAGGCGAGCGTGACGGGGACGTATCGTGGACCGATGAGCGAGAACCTGAAGAACGTCACCGTCGACTCCGCGCCGGCCCGCCGCGCCCTGGTCACCGGCGCCTCCACCGGCATTGGCGCCGCCACCGTTCGGCTCCTGCGCTCCCACGGGTGGGAGGTCGTCGCCACCGCGCGGCGGGTGGAGCGCCTCGAGGCACTGGCCGCCGAGACCGGCTGCACCTGGGTGGCCGCCGACCTCCAGGAGCCCGGCGACGTCGAGCGCCTGGCCAGCGAGGTGCTGGCCGAGGGAGCCGTTGACGCCGTCGTCAACAATGCCGGTGGCGCGCTGGGAGTCGACCCGGTCGCCGAGGGCAGCGCCCAGGAGTGGGCCACCATGTACGAGCGCAACGCGCTCGCGGCCCTGCGCGTGAGCCAGGCCTTCCTACCGGGGCTGCGGGAGCGGGGCGGGGACCTGGTCTTCCTCACCTCCACGGCGGCCCACGACACCTACCCCGGTGGGGGCGGCTACGTGGCGGCCAAGCACGCCGAGCGGATCATCGCGAACACCCTGCGCCTGGAGCTGGTGGGGGAGCCGGTGCGCGTCATTGAGATCGCCCCCGGCATGGTGGCCACCGAGGAGTTCTCCCTCAACCGCCTTCACGGGGACGCCGAGGCCGCAGCGAAGGTCTACGCCGGTGTCGCCGAGCCGCTCAGCGCCGACGACGTCGCCGCCTGCATCGCCTGGACGCTGGAGCTGCCCGCCCACGTCAACATCGACTCCATGGTGGTGCGGCCGCGGGCCCAGGCCTCCAACACCCTGGTGGCCCGGGAGCAGTAGGGCAGCGGGACCGCCAGACATAGGAGGTCCACAGGCTCGACCTGCCCCGGGCACAGCGCGGGTTCTTAACGTCTCTTCCAGCCCCGGCCGGGCCGGGAAACAGACTGAAAGGACACCCATGACCAAGCATGTCTCCTCCGGTGGCGACGCCACTTCCTCCCCGCGCGACGCGGCCACGGAGAGCCTCCCCACCTGGGACGCCGCCGATGCCGCCGACGCCGCAGCGCAGCACCTGCCGCAGGGCGCGGCGGGCGACCCTGGCCGTGACGGCACCAAGGACGTCAAGGACCTTAAGGACCTCAAGGACGCTGCGGGAACCACTGACTCAGGCTCGGCGAGGACCGAGGTTCTTGCCAAGGACATCACCCAGGACTCCGCCAAGGGTTCCGGGGCGGCTCGCTCGGCTGCCAGCAGCACCGCCGACACCAGGCTGGGCAGGGCGTGGGCGTTCCCGGATGCTCAGAACGCTGCGACCATCGGCGCAGTGCCCTCCACATCCGCGGCGGCCAAGAAGGCCCGGACCAAGGCGCGTGGGCCCTGGTACCGGCGTCGCGTCGTCGTGGGCGCTGCCGGGGTGGCGCTGCTGGCGGGCTCCTTCGGGGCCGGGTGGGGGGGCCAACGAGCTCCTCAGCTCCGGCTCCCAGCACGGTCAGGCCCAGCAGCAGGGAGCCGGCAACGGTCAGGGCATGCCCGGAGGGGGCCAGGGAGGTCCTGGTGGGGGAGGACCTGGTGGCCAGGGCGGGCCCGGTGGGCAGATGCCCGGCGGAGGCCCCGGTGGCCAGAACGGTCAAGGCGGCCAGGGCGGTCCGGGAGGGGGCTCCGGTGGAGCCGGCCGAACCACCCCCAACGGCGACGCCTCCAGCGGCTCCGGCTCGAGCGGCGACCAGCAGTCGGGCTCCGGCTCGGGTGATAGCAACCAGAAGGGCGGCTCTGGCTCCTCGGGCGTCCTCCAGCAGCAGGACGCCTCTCCGAGCACGCAGAGCTGAGGCCGCCGGCACCGGCCGCATCACCGCCCACAGATCAACATTTTCTTCAAAGGCGACGCGTATTCGTGTCGCCTTTGAAGTTCTTGTCGGTGTGTGCAGATTCGGTTACGGTCGCTGGCACACCTCGCATCGCGCACCCTGATGACACGGAGGAGAGGAACCCGATGACTGACGCACACCCCCGCATGGCGCTGGGCACCATGCACTTCGGAACCCGCCTGTCCGCCGCCCAGTCCCGTGAAATTCTCGACGCCTACCTGGATCTGGGTGGCCAGTGGATCGACACCGCGAACTGCTACGCCTTCTGGGGAGCCGAGTCCGGCCTCGGAGGCCAGAGCGAGACCGTCATCGGCCAGTGGCTTGCTGATCGCGGCGTACGCGACCAGGTGCGGATCAGCACCAAGGTCGGTGCGGAGCCGACCCGCCCCCACGGCTTCCCGGGCGCCGTGGAAGGTCTCGGCAGGGACACAGTCAACCAGGCCATCCGGGACAGTCTGCAGCGCCTGCAGACGGAGCACGTCGACATGTACTGGGCCCATATGGAGGACCGGGCGCAGCCGGTCGCGGATGTCGCTGAGAGCTTCGGCGCCCTGGTTGACCAAGGGCTGACCGCACGGATCGGGCTGTCCAACCACCCGGCCTGGTACGCCGCCGCAGGCAACGTGCACGCCCAGCAACGGGGCTCGGCCGGCTTCAGCGCCCTGCAGCTGCGGGAGTCCTATCTCCACCCGAGGCCGGACACCCCGGTTGAGGGCGAGGACCACCCGCACGGGATGATGACCATCGAGAGCAAGAACCTCGCCGAGCGCTGCGGGCTGGACCTGTGGGCCTACACGCCGCTGCTCACCGGCGCCTACGAGCACCCGGAACGCCCGCTGCCCGAGGCCTACAGGCACCCGGGGACTGACAAGCGGCTGACGGCTCTGCGTCAATGGTCGGACAGCCTGGCCATGAAGCCGAGCCAGGTCGTCCTGGCCCTTCTCAACGCCCAGCAGCCGACCATCACCCCGATCGTGGGCGTCAGCAGCGTCGCCCAGCTCACTGACGCCGTCGAGGCCACCCGCTTCAGTCTTCCGCAGGAGGCCCTCGAGGAGCTCAACGCAGCCGGCTAGACCGAGCGGATCCGAGCCGGCGACCAGCCGCATCACCGCCCACAGAACAACATTTTCTTCAAAGGCGACGCGTATTCGTGTCGTTTTTGAAGTTCTTGTTGGTGTGTGCAGATCCTCCGTCGGGTGTGGGCAGGATGACGCCGCCAAGCCGCGGCGTGAACTGGCCCCGGTGGCGCACCGCCCACTAGACTTCCCGGAGCAAAGGCAGTGACCCGGCCATCACCGGCGAGCCTCCGGAAGAACCGGACCCCGGCGCACCAGCGTTGTCGGCCCTCAGTAGAACCGGACGGGACAGCCCGTCACAGCTGGAAACGAAGCGGTCGTGCACACCGTCCCTCTCGGGGCGCAGCACGGCAAGCGAGGTGGTACCGCGGTGCGGTGCCGGCTGAGGAACTCTTCCCGGCCGAGCCGACGTCGTCCTCGTCAGGCCCCGGGCGCCCGCCCGAGGCGGCAGGAACGAGTGAGACGAGAGCACACCGCGATGGCTGAGAAGATGGCTGACAGCACCACCGCCGACGGCAGCGAGCCGACCGGCGCCGCCTTCTACCCCCTGCACCGCCCGGGGGAGCAGATCGACCCCTCGCCCTCCTTCCCCGCCATTGAGGAGGACGTCCTGGCCTACTGGAAGGCCGACGGCACCTTCCAGGCCTCCATCGACAACCGCGCCGAGCCCTGCGACGAGTTCGTCTTCTACGACGGCCCGCCCTTCGCCAACGGCCTGCCCCACTACGGCCACCTGCTGACCGGCTACGTCAAGGACGCCGTCGGGCGCTACCAGACCCAGCGCGGCAAGCGCGTCGAGCGCCGCTTCGGCTGGGACACCCACGGCCTGCCCGCCGAGCTCGAGGCCCAGCGCCTGCTCGGTATCGACGACGTCACCGAGATCACCCGCCCCGGCGGCATCGGCATCGAGAAGTTCAACGAGGAGTGTCGCTCCTCCGTCCTGCGCTACACCAAGGAGTGGCAGGACTACGTCACCCGCCAGGCGCGCTGGGTCGACTTCGACAACGACTACAAGACCCTCGACCCCGACTACATGGAGTCGGTGCTGTGGGCCTTCAAGCAGCTGTGGGACAAGGGGCTGGCCTACCAGGGCTACCGCGTCCTGCCCTACTGCTGGCACGACCGCACCCCCTTGAGCAACCACGAGCTCAAGATGGACGACGACGTCTACCAGGACCGCCAGGACAACACGGTCACGGTGGGCCTGCGCCTGGAGGAGCCGCTGCGTCAGGGCGCCGAGCGCCCCGAGCTGGTCCTCATCTGGACTACCACGCCCTGGACGCTGCCCTCCAACGTGGCCATCGCCGTGGGGCCCGACGTCGAGTACGTGACTGTCCACGTCGATGAGGACCTCGACTCGCCGGTGGCCGGCCAGGACGTCGTCATCGCGAAGGACCTCCTGGGCTCCTACGCCCGCGAGCTCGGTGAGGACCCGCAGGTGCTGGCCACCTGCACCGGGGCCGACCTGGTGGGGCGGCGCTACCACCCGATCTTCGACTACTTCGACGACGCCGCCCACCGGGCCGAGGGGGCGGCGCCCGGGCCGAATGCCTGGCAGATCATCGCCGCCGACTTCGTGACCACCTCCGACGGAACCGGCCTGGTGCACATGGCCTCGGCCTTCGGTGAGGACGACATGATCGCCTGCTCCGGGGCCGGCATCGAGACGATCGTGCCCGTCGACGGCGGCGGCTGCCTGACCGAGGAGATCCGCGACTACGCCGGGCTGCAGGTCTTCGAGGCCAACAAGCCCATCGTCGCCGACCTGCGCGACGGGGCCGGTCCCCTGGCCCGCCGCGACGAGAACCAGCGGGCCGTTCTGGTGCGTCAGGCCTCCTATGTGCACTCTTACCCGCACTGCTGGCGCTGCCGCAAGCCGCTCATCTACAAGGCCGTCTCCTCCTGGTTCGTGCGCGTCTCGGCGATCCGTGACCGCATGGTCGAGCTCAACCAGGACATCGACTGGTACCCCGGCCACATCAAGGACGGCATCTTCGGCAAGTGGCTGGCGAACGCGCGCGACTGGTCGATCTCGCGCAACCGCTTCTGGGGCGCGCCCATCCCGGTGTGGGTCAGCGACAACCCCGACTACCCGCGCACCGACGTCTACGGCTCCTACGCCGAGCTCGAGCGCGACTTCGGCGTGAAGGTCACCGACCTGCACCGCCCCTTCATCGACACCCTCGTGCGGCCCAACCCCGACGACCCCACGGGTCAGTCCATGATGCGCCGCATCCCCGACGTCCTGGACTGCTGGTTCGAGTCCGGCTCGATGCCCTTCGCCCAGGTGCACTACCCCTTCGAGAACGACGAGTGGTTCGAGTCGCACTATCCGGGTGACTTCATCGTGGAGTACATCGGCCAGACCCGCGGCTGGTTCTACACCCTCCACGTCCTGGCCACCGCCCTGTTCGACCGGCCCGCCTTCACCTCCTGCGTCTCCCACGGCATCCTCCTGGGCAACGACGGGGCCAAGATGAGCAAGTCGCTGCGCAACTACCCGGACGTCTCCATGGTCTTCGACCGCGACGGGGCCGACGCCATGCGCTGGTTCCTGCTCTCGGCGCCGGTCATGCGCGGGGGCAACCTCGTGGTCACCGACAAGGCCATCCGCGACACTGTGCGCCAGGTGGTGCTGCCGTTGTGGAACACCTGGTACTTCTTCGCGCTCTACGCCGGCCAGGTGGGCCAGTCCGGCTACGTCACCGACGGCGTCGACCTGGGCGACGCGAGCCTGTTCGCCAAGCACGGCGGCCTGCACGTCATGGACCGCTACGTCCTGGCCCGCACTAAGGACCTGGCCGAGACGGTGGCCGCCCAGATGGACGGCTACGACATCACCGGGGCCTGCGCCACGATCCGCGACTTCCTCGACGTGCTCACCAACTGGTACCTGCGCACCTCGCGCCAGCGCTTCACCGACGGCGAGACGGCCGCCTTCGACACCCTGGCCACCGTGCTGCGCGTGCTCACTGAGGTGATGGCGCCGCTGGCGCCGCTGGTGAGCGAGGAGATCTGGCGGGGCCTGACCGGTGGGCGCTCCGTGCACCTGACCGACTGGCCCGTCCTGCCCGAGCATGTCGCCAACGCCGAGCTCGTCACGGCTATGGACGAGGCCCGAGCCGCCGTCTCGGCCGCCCTGAGCCTGCGCAAGGCCGAGAAGCTGCGCGTGCGCCAGCCGCTTCGAAGCCTGACCATCGCCACGGCGGACCCGGCCGGGCTGACCCCCTTCCGCGAGCTCGTCGCCGAGGAGGTCAACGTCAAGGAGGTGCGGGTCCTGGACGCCGAGTCCGCCGGCTACGAGGCCCGAACGGACCTGGCCCTCAACCCGCGCGCCTTCAGCCCCGAGGTCCGCAAGCTCACCTCCAGGCTCTTCGCCGCCGTCAAGGCGGGCCAGTGGGAGCTCACCGAGGACGGGGACGTGCGCTTCGACGACGTCCTGCTCGACGGGGCCCCCGTGCTCCTGGAGGCGGAGGACTCCGCCTTCACCCTGACCACCCGCATCGAGGTCGACGACGACTCCCTGGCCGCCACAATGCTCCCCTCGGGAGCCTTCGTGGTCCTGGACACCGCCCTCGACGACGCCCTGGAGGCCGAGGGCTGGGCCCGCGACCTGGTGCGCCTGGTCCAGGACGAGCGCAAGGCCGCCGGCCTGCACGTGGGGGACCGGATTCGCCTGGAGCTGAGGGTTCCCCAGGACAAGGGGGTCTGGACTGGTGCCCACCTGGACCTCATCAAGCGGGAGGTCGGCTGCGTGGATGCCTCCGTTGTGGCGGACCCGGCTGTGAAGGAGCCCACCGCCACCGTCGAGAAGGTCACCGAGACGGCCACGGGGGCGGGCGAGGCCTGATCGGGACCCGAACCTGACTACGAGTGGGGCTGGCAACTCGAGTGAATCGGGTTGCCAGCCCCACTCGTACGTCTAGTCACCAGAATTCTTGACGTGCATCGAAATACATCGCCAGAGGCAGCGCGGCAGAAAATTAACCGCACCGGTTAAAGTCGCTTTGTCGATCGCCCGCCGAGGGTCTGGAGTATCAGATGTTCCGCTGCGTCACTGTTTTTATGATGAGTGGTGTGCGTGCTACTATCTTCCGTGGAAACTCGGCCCCCGATGCTCCTTTGGTTGAATGATCCGAGTGTCTTAGGGGTAGGCTGTCACTACTGTGCGGCAGCACGCAGCTTCCGCTGAAACACTCCGGATTCCCCCTTGCGGACGAGCCTCAGTGACGAGGTCCATCCGTTAGCTCATTCGGCTCGCTCCAACGAAGGAGATCCCTGTGACGCTGTCGGCGCAAGCCCGATCCGCGTGGGCCAAGTTCGGCTACGACCCTGAGAGCCGTCACTGGCTTCCACTCTGGCTGCATCTGCTCGACGCCGCGGCGGTGGCTGAGCATCTCGCTAGACGCTGGTTGGCGCCTACCGTCTGCGAACTCATTGAGCGCGAGTTCGTGGACTCCGACTCAGGACTGATCCCGGTGGAAGAGTTCTGCCTGCTCGCCTCTTGGGTCGCTGGCGTCCACGACATCGGCAAGTGCACCCCGGCCTTCTCCGTCCAGGCCCCGGGCCTCGACGACCGCATGAAGGAGGTGGGGCTGATCCACGAGCCGGTTGATCGACTCGAGCGGCGCAAGGTTCCGCATGCCCTGGCGGGGCACGTGATCTTGGAGAAATGGCTCATGGACGGGCATGGTTGGGACCTTGAACCTGCCGAGGCCCTCGCCTCCGTCGTCGGCGCACATCACGGTATCCCGCCCACGACGGCGGCTCTCACCACGGACTACTACGGGCATGAGCACCTCCTCGGCGAGGACGAGGCGTGGAGCGTGACCCGCCACGAGCTCCTCGAACTCGTCACACGACGCACCGGTGCTGCGGCTCTTCTTCCTCGCTGGGCGCGTCACCGATGGTCCCAGCCCTTCCTCGTGGAGCTCTCGGGACTGCTCATCGTCTCGGACTGGATCGCCTCGACCGAAGCCTATTTCCCGCTGCTGCCCCTCGAGGACGATGGTGCGCGCCTGCTCGCGCCCGACGCCCATGCCCTTCGTGCGGCCACCGGCCTGTCGCGTCTGGAGATCCCCGCACCATGGCGTCCCCGCGACGAGGGCTCCGCTCCCGACTGTCTGCTCACCAGTCGTTTCAACCTGCCCGATGGCGCTCGCGCCACCGACGTCCAGGCCCGCACACTCCAGGCCGCCCGCACCATGGACCTGCCGGGCATGCTTATCGTCCAGGAGTCCACGGGAGGAGGGAAGACTGAGGCGGCTCTCATGGCCGCCGAGGTACTCGCCGCCCGCACACGCCGCTCCGGAATCCTCTTCGCCCTCCCCACCCAGGCGACCACGGACGCCATGTTCTCCCGCGAGCTCGACTGGCTGGAGAACATTGAGGAGGCCTACGCCGGTAAGGGGGCGCCGTCGGAGTTCGCCGCTCAGCTCCTGCACGGGCGGTCTCGACTCAACAAGGAGGCGCAGCTTCTGCGACGCCGCGGTTACGAGATCCGTGACCGGCTCCTTGGATCGCTTGACGACTCGACCGGTGAGAGCCCACGCCCTATCGGGATTGGATGGGACGAGGAAGAGGCTCGAACGGGCCGTGCCGCAGACTCCGAGGACGGCCGCAGAGCCGACCTGGCGATCCTGGCCTGGTTCAGCGGACGCAAGAAGTCGATGCTGTCGGACTTCGTCGTCACTACCGTGGACCACCTGCTGTTCGGGGCAATGCGTTCCCCACACTTGGCCATGCGACACCTGGGACTGTCCCGCAAGGTCGTCATTGTCGACGAGGTGCACTCCTACTCCACGTACATGAACGTCTACCTGGACCGGGTCCTGACCTGGCTCGCAGCCTACGGGGTGCCAGTGGTGCTCCTGTCTGCCACACTGTCCGAGGCTCGTTGCTCCGCCATGGTCGATGCCTACCGACGGGGCCTGCGCCTGGTAGCAGGTAAGCGCGTCCGCCGGCGTCCCGCCCCTGAGAACGTGCACACTCCCTTCCCCTGCCTGGTCACTGCTAGTGAGGAGCGCACTGAGGTCGTCCCGACCGCGTCGGGACGACGCAGCACAGTCCGGCTCAGACGGCTTACGAAGGATGCTCTGATCCCGCTCTTGGAGGAGGCCCTCGTCGACGGCGGCTGCGCGCTGGTGGTACGCAACACGGTGCGGCGCGCCCAGGAGACCTATGAGCGGCTGCGCGAGCACTTCGGCGAGGACGTCAGTCTCAACCACGCCCGGTTCACGATCGGCGACAGGCTCGCCAAGGACAAGGATCTTCTCAACCGCTTCGGTCCTCCGCGCAAGGCTGGAAAGCGCCCGCGCAGAGCCATCGTCGTCGCCACCCAGGTCGTCGAGCAGTCCCTCAACGTCGACTTCGACCTGCTCGTCACTGACCTCGCTCCCATCGACCTGGTCCTCCAGCGCATGGGACGCCTGCACCGTCACCAGCGGCGGCGGCCGCCCCGACTTGCCGAGCCCGACTGCTACATCGACTGGCTGCCATCGATGTCGTCCCCCGAGCCCTCGTTGGAACCGGGGGCCAAGGCGATCTATGGCGAGCAGGACATGCTCATGAGCGCGGCCGCACTGGACCGGGTGATCGACGGCTCCGGCATCGTCACGGTTCCCGATGATGTCCACGACCTCATCGAGGCCGTCTACGGTCCCGATGCCCCAGTACCGCCGTCGTGGAAGGAAGCCATCGACCGAGCTCGAGAGAAGTACGCGACGAGTAACCGTGCGAAGCATGAGGCTGCTCAGGGATTCCTTCTGAATGAGCCCGAGCGGAGAGGGAAGGGTACCTCCCTGATCGGCTGGCTGCACGTGACGGCCTCCGACAACGAGGAGAGGGGACGCGCCCAGGTCCGCGACGGCGAGGACTCCCTGGAGGTCATCCTCCTGGATCTGCGCCGGGTAGGCGGCCAGGAGGAGCTACGCACCCTGCCATCCGCACCGGAGGCTCCAGGAGCCATGATCCCCACAGACCGTGCCCCGGACAAGAAGATCGCCCGCGCCATGGCCCTGTCCACCGTGAGGCTGCCCCCGCGTCTGAGCAACCCGAGCAGGATCGACCAGGTCATTGATGAGCTGGAAATACGTGTCGTACCCGCCTGGCAGGATGATCCGCAGCTCCGCGGACAGCTGTTCCTTCTCCTGGATAAGGGCCGGGCGCGACTGGCCGACACGGTACTCGAGTACTCCCCATCCACCGGGCTCAAGGAGGTCCAATCAGAATGACGCAGCGTTTCAATCTTCTTGACGAGCCCTGGATTCGGGTGACCCGGCTCGACGGCGCCCCCGACGAGGTCTCTCTCCTCGCCTTGTTCCAGGAGGCGACGGACATCGCCGGGATCCACGGCGAGATCGCCAGCCAGGATGTGGCCATCCTGCGCTTGCTGCTGGCCATCTGCCACCGCACCATGGATGGGCCGGAGGACCTGGACACCTGGAGGGAGTACTGGGAGGAGCCCGAGCGCTTGGGACGGGACGCCAGTACCTACCTGGAGCGCTACCGGGAGCGCTTCGACCTGCGCGACCCGGATCGCCCCTTCTTCCAGGTCGCAGGTATCCACGCGGCATCGGGCAAGATCTCGGGGCTGGAGTCCCTCATCGCGGACGTCCCCAACGGAAATCCCTTCTTCACGACTCGTATTGCTCAAGGTCTGGAATCCATCGGCTGGGCGGAGGCGGCCAGATGGCTGGTTCACGTCCACGCCTTCGACCCGTCCGGCATTCGCACCGGAGCCGTCGGAGATCCCCAGGTCAAAGGGGGAAAGGGGTACCCAATCGGCCCCGGGTGGACAGGGCAGATCGGCACCGTGACCGTGGCGGGCGAAAGCCTGGAGCAGACGCTGCTCCTCAACACCGTTGTCTGTGAGGAGCTCTCCGATCTGGTCGATGTCGACCCAGAGCAGGATCTTGCTCCGTGGGAGCACGAGAGTGATGGCCCGGCGGGTTCCCACGACCTGGAACCTACGGGGCCCGTGTCCTGCTACACGTGGCAGACGCGCCGCGTGCTGCTGCACGGAGGCGATGCGGGAGTCACCGGTCTTTTCCTTGGCAATGGCGACAAGGCAACGCCTCAGAACCGGTATCTGGTGGAACCGATGACCGCATGGCGCTTCTCCGAACCCCAGACCAAGAAGCTCAAAACGCCCGTCTACATGCCGCGCAAGTTGCCGACGGACAGAGCATTCTGGCGGGGGCTGTCAACCGTCGTGGCTCAGTTGAGCCCGAAGGTGACGGTAAAAGGCGCAGGGGAAGTGACACGATACCGTTCTCCAGGTGTCGTCTCCTTCTATCAGGAGCTCATGCGTCGCAGAATCGTGCCTGCAGGGGGTCTCATTCCTTTACGCGCCGTCGGCATCGAGTACGGCAGCAACGAGTCGACCGTCGCCGAGCTCGTCGACGACGTCCTGTCGCTGCCGGCGGGTCTGCTCGATCCCGAGAACAGGCGCCTGCTCGCCGTTGTGCACGACGCCATGGAGGAGACGGAGCATGTCGCCTCCGCACTGCGGAACCTGGCTGGGAACCTGGACCGCGCTCGCGGTGGGAGCCCGGATACGGCATCGGCTGCGCGCGAGCATGCCAGTGCCGCCTTCTACCAGGTCATCGATGAGCGTTTCCCCCGATGGCTCGTCTCTCTGGACGAAGCCGAGCCGGTCAGGGCGCACGACCTGTGGCGCAGTCTGCTGCGCTCCGAGGCATGGGGACAGCAGGAAGCGCTGGCATCCGCCGTGCCTGATACCGCCTTCGCCGGGCGTGGAGAGGGGAAAGGGCGGATGGACGTCGGCAAGGCGTTGTTCTTCTTCCGCCGTGCTCTGAATGTGGCTGTACCGGCACCTGCGCAGCAAGACAGCACCGCTGAGAACAATATGAATGAAGAAAGGACACCGGCATGACTGTGTCGGATACCAGTACACACGCCAACCCTGCAGAAGCAGCGCTGCCTGGAGCGCGCCAGCGGCCCTTCCGTCCGCGGCTGGAGGAGAATGCCGGCCGCCTCGTCGACCAGCGCATTGGTGGAACGAAGAGGCAGGAGGGCCTGCAAGCCCGCTATCGGCGCAATGAGGCGCGAGCACGCGGTGAGCTGGCCGCTTTGCGCAAGGGCGCGAACAGGCCGCCCGGTGAGCTTCCTGAGATCTGGGAACTCACGAGCGTCCACGTTCCCGACTATGCAGGTGACGCCCCCACGTGGGAGGAGACTGCCGTCCATACTGCGATGACGCTCTATGCCGTGCACCAGCAGTCACGGACCGAACCCATGTTCGTGCCCGGAAGAGGGCTCGGCCATGCCGCCCGCAGCCTGATCGGTCCACCGGACGACGAGAACCCTTCGGCCCGGGCGCGCTTCAACGCCCTGGTCACCTCGACGACTGTGACCGAGCTGCGCCACCACCTGCGGGGCTTCATCTCGCTGCTCCGAGCCCGGAGCATCACCTTGGATCATGCCATGCTCGCAGACGACATCCTTCACTTCCAGCAACCGGGCGGAGCCAGAAAGGTTCGCCTGATCTGGTCACGGGAGTACCAGTTCCTGTCTGCCGATTCCTTAGCCTCTTCCGACGATGCCACCCTGGCATCTGCAACCAACTCAACGATAACCGAGCCAACCCCGGAGAACTGACAATGAGCACCTACATCGATATTCACATCATCCAGAACCTTCCGCCCTCCTGCGTCAACCGGGACGACTCAGGCTCACCCAAATCTGCTGTATACGGCGGCGTCCGCCGTCTGCGGGTCTCCAGCCAGTCCTGGAAACGAGCAACGCGTCTGTACTTCAATGACCTGCTGGACGCCGATGACGTCGGCGTACGCACGAAGCGAGTCGTCGAGGTGCTGGGCTCGGCGATTGCAAAGGATGCACCTGAGCTTGCGGAGAACGCTACTGCGCTCGCCGAGGGAGTGTTCAAGGCGGCCAAGATCAAGCTTTCACCTCCGCGCGGCAAGAAAGACGGGACTCAGGAGTCCGGATACCTTCTGTTCCTGTCCACCAGCCAGATCGCGCGCCTGGCAGAGCTGGCTGTTGCCTCGGTCCGCGACGGTGAGGCGCTCGACGCCAAGGCAGTCAAGAAGATCTTCAAGGAAACGCACGCCGTCGATATCGCATTGTTTGGACGCATGGTCGCCGACGACACAGACCTCAACGTTGACGCCGCCTGTCAGGTGGCCCACGCTATCTCCACACACGCCGCTGAGAACGAGTACGATTTCTTCACCGCCGTCGACGATGAGAAGAACCGCTCAGAGGAGGAGGACGCCGGTGCCGGAATGATGGGAACGGTGGAGTTCTCCTCGGCCACCATGTACCGTTATGCCACCGTTAATCTCGACATGCTGGTTGAGAACCTCGGGGACGGCGAGGCGGCACTGCGAGCGCTTGAGGTCTTCATCAGGGGCTTCTGCCTGTCGATGCCCACAGGGAAGCAGAACACGTTCGCCAACCGGACCCTCCCGGAAGCTATCGTTGTTTCTATCCGTGACGACCAACCCGTTTCCCTCGTTGGTGCCTTCGAGGAACCGGTGCCGGAGGCCTCCGGCACCGGTTACGTCGACCGTTCAGTGAGGGCGCTCGCTCAGTACACTGAGACGATCGAGAAGAACTACGGGGTGACGCCACTGAGCAGTTTCGTCGTTGCCCTCAAGGATTCAGACGCCGTCTCCTCGCTCGGTGAGCGTGTGTCCTTCGTCAACCTGCCCGACCGGGTCCGTCAGGTAGTGGATTCCCGAGTGAGCCATGAGGAGCGATCCTGATGACCGTCCTCCTCCTGCGACTCGCAGGACCTATGCAGGCCTGGGGGGTGAAATCTCGTTTCACCGTCCGCTCCACCGAGCTTGAGCCGTCCAAGAGCGGCATCATTGGCATGTTGGCTGCCGCTGTCGGCCGACGCCGGACGGACCCGATCGAGGATCTCCTGTCCCTGCGGTTCGGGGTGCGCAAGGACCAGCCCGGTCGAGTCATCAGGGACTTCCACACGGCACGCACCCTCGACGGCAAGGACTCCATGCCCCTGTCGGACCGGTACTACCTTGCCGACGCCGTCTTCCTCGCAGGTATCGAAGGTGATCGTCCCCTCCTGGAGGGCATTGACGAGGCGCTTCACCATCCGGCTTTCCCGCTATACCTCGGGAGGCGCTCCTGCCCGCCGACGCTTCCCGTGTCCCTGGGCCTTCGGGAGGCGTCGCTGCTCGATGTGCTTCGGACCGAGCCCTGGCTCGCTTCACCGTGGTTCCAGAAATGGCATCGCAGCCGTGTCTTTGACGCGGAGCTGCTGATCGACCAGGAGGCTGTACCCGTAGGGGAGCGGGGCTCGGCTCGCGGCAGTCGTGATGTACCGGTTTCCTTCGATCCGCGACGCCGCGACTATGACTTCCGCCAGGTTGAACGGCTCATGGTGCAGGTTGGTGTGCCTAAAGCGGACGCACATGATCCCATGCTTGCGTTGGAGGAGGCGAACCAGTGTTCCTAACAAAGATCGAGCTGGCCCCGGAGCGCCGCCTTGCACGCAAGTTTCTGGGGTCGTCTCAGGCCATGCACGCCGTCGTCATGAGTGCCACCGGAGGTCATGACGGGAACGGACCCGGACGCGTCCTGTGGCGGGTCGACCGAGGCGAAACAACGGCGCTGTACGTACTCTCACCGTTGGAGCCTGACTGCTCTCAGCTCGTCGCGGAGGCGGGGGCGGTCGGCACCCAGCCGCGGACCCTGGACTACTCGCCGTTCCTCGCCTCGTTGGATACACGGCAGCTGTGGGCCTTCCGTCTTGCGGCGAACCCGTCCTACTCGGCCTCGAAGGGACCGGGAGTGCGCGGACAGCGGTATGGGCACGTCACCGTTGAACAGCAGCGGCAGTGGCTTATTGAGCGCATCCCACGATTCGGCTTCGAGCTTATGCCCGTGGACCCTGATGATGGTGGGGGGACTGAGGAGGCCGTCTTGGTCACGCACCGGGAGCGCCCTGTTTTCAGTCGGCGACGACCGGGGGGTGAGGGGTACGACCGCGTGACTATCAACCGCACTGTCTACGAAGGTGTTCTGCGTGTCACCGATCCCGAGTCCCTGCGTCGTGCGCTCGTCACCGGGATCGGCCGGTCCAAGGCCTACGGCTGCGGGCTCATGACGCTCGCCCGGGTGCGGAAGGCCTGATTATGGTCAGGATGCTGCCGGTTCCGGTGACGGCGCTTCCCCGTGTCCAGGACCGGATGTCCTTCCTCTACCTTGAGCACTGCGTGGTGCATCGGGAGGATGGTGCCCTGACCGCACGCAACGACCGGGGCACCATCCGCGTTCCCGCTGCCTCGCTGGTCGCCGTCCTCCTCGGCCCGGGAACGTCGGTCAGTCACCAGGCGATGAGCCTGCTCGGCGAGTGTGGGACGACGGCGGTCTGGGTTGGTGAACGTGGTGTGCGCTACTATGCGCACGGCCGCTCCCTGGCTACCTCCACCCGACTGTTGGTGGAGCAAGCGGCTAGGGTCTCCTCTCCCCAGAAGCGACTTCGGGTGGCGCGCGAGATGTACTGCATGCGTTTCAGCGGTGAAAACGTCGAGGGGCTCACCATGCAGCAGCTCAGAGGCCGGGAAGGCGCTCGGGTTCGTGAGGTGTATCGAGACAACTCCAGACGTACCGGGGTCCCCTGGACTCGACGCGACTACCGTCCCGATGACTTTGAAGCGTCGGATCCGATCAACCAGGCGCTCTCAGCCGCGCACGCCGCCCTGTACGGCGTCGTCCACGGGGTGATCGTCTCCCTGGGCTGTTCTCCGGGGCTCGGCTTCGTCCACACCGGGCATGAGCGGTCTTTCGTGTACGACGTTGCCGATCTGTACAAGGCGGAGACGACGATCCCCATCGCCTTCGATGTCGTCTCCGAGGGGATGGATGACCTCACTGGGACCACTCGCAGGCGAGTTCGGGACAAGGTCTTCGAGCTCAAGATCATCGAACGGACGGTCAAAGATATCTACCGCTTGCTTGAGGTTGATGATCTGGAGGACATGAGCATCAACGTCGTCTCCCTGTGGGACTATCAGCAGCGTGCTGTAGCTGGTGGGGCGAACTACGCCGGAGAGGACGCAGGAGGATGGTAGTTCTGGTTCTCTCCGCTGCCCCTGCCTCGTTGCGGGGCTCCATGACCCGCTGGTTGTTAGAGGTCTCTCCTGGGGTCTTCGTCGGGCATCTCTCAGCTCGAGTGCGAGAGCAGTTGTGGGAGCTGGTGCGCGCGTACATCGGGGAAGGGCGAGCTCTACTGATCTGGTCGGTGCGATCCGAGCAACGGTTCGAGATCGCCTCCCTGGCGCACGAACGTGAACCGGTCGATATCGAAGGGTGCCTTGTCATGCGCACCCCGTACCGGCAGATCGAGGGATCGCAGGCGATCCCCGGCGCCGTCAAGCCTCCGAAGGAGTCCTGGTCGATCGCTGCGAGACGACGACGCTATCGGAACTCTGCGGAGCGAGCGCTAGGTCGGCAGTGAAGGCAAACGAGGTCTGGTAGTGTGGCTCGTCGTTGGGATTCCAAGGATCCGCAAGTGTAAACCCCGCGCGAGCGGGGATGATCCGCAACATGGGCTTCCTTTCCACCCGGTTTAATGGTAAACCCCGCGCGAGCGGGGATGATCCGTTTATCGGGGAGTTTCTCAATGAATTGGTTGAGTAAACCCCGCGCGAGCGGGGATGATCCCGATATTCGCGCGCAAAATAGTGTGAGCACTCAGTAAACCCCGCGCGAGCGGGGATGATCCTTGCTATCACTAACGCCATTAAAAGGGGTGAACGTAAACCCCGCGCGAGCGGGGATGATCCGATATGGTGGGCACTTACGTACCCACCATATCAGTAAACCCCGCGCGAGCGGGGATGATCCGTGAGGACTTGCACCGCCTTTCCACTGATGCAGGTAAACCCCGCGCGAGCGGGGATGATCCCCGGTACTATAAGCTAGCCCTGGTCTGACAGGCGTAAACCCCGCGCGAGCGGGGATGATCCGCCACATTTCATAGTCAATTCCTCCTGGCTCACGTAAACCCCGCGCGAGCGGGGATGATCCGGCCCCGGTCACCGTCATGGTGACCGGGGCCTTGTAAACCCCGCGCGAGCGGGGATGATCCCGTGACCATGTCGCCGGGTCGGGCGCTCCCGGGGTAAACCCCGCGCGAGCGGGGATGATCCCCGGTAAACGGCCGTATCTAGACGAAAACGGAGGTAAACCCCGCGCGAGCGGGGATGATCCATGTACGGCCGTGCGGGCGATCAGCAGTGCCGTGTAAACCCCGCGCGAGCGGGGATGATCCAGCACGGCTTTAAATGGGTGTCTGAGCACCCGGGGTAAACCCCGCGCGAGCGGGGATGATCCCTAACGGGCACCACCAGCAGGTGATGCCCGTCAGTAAACCCCGCGCGAGCGGGGATGATCCGTCGTCCAGTTTTTTCTTCGAGTCCCTAGCCCAGTAAACCCCGCGCGAGCGGGGATGATCCCCGCCAGGCACCCAAAGGCCCTCTACCTTTTCGGTAAACCCCGCGCGAGCGGGGATGATCCGCCACATTTCATAGTCAATTCCTCCTGGCTCACGTAAACCCCGCGCGAGCGGGGATGATCCTTTCACTTCGCATTCCATCCGCGAAATAAAATAGTAAACCCCGCGCGAGCGGGGATGATCCGCCCAAGGGGCGTAAGAGCATTACCGTCATCTAGTAAACCCCGCGCGAGCGGGGATGATCCCGGTACGTCGTCAACTTAACTCATTGTCAGATGGTAAACCCCGCGCGAGCGGGGATGATCCCGTGACCATGTCGCCGGGTCGGGCGCTCCCGGGGTAAACCCCGCGCGAGCGGGGATGATCCTAAAGTCGTCAGTGTTGTCCTTGAACTCATTATGTAAACCCCGCGCGAGCGGGGATGATCCCAACTACTCTTCTAGGAGGAAGATCAAATGAGCGTAAACCCCGCGCGAGCGGGGATGATCCGGGGAACGAGCCCCCGCCCCATGCGGAGGCGCTGTAAACCCCGCGCGAGCGGGGATGATCCCAACTACGTGCAGATGGCTCGGTCCTGTGTGTCGTAAACCCCGCGCGAGCGGGGATGATCCTCCACTCAAAGGCATAGGGCAACTCGGTGGATAGTAAACCCCGCGCGAGCGGGGATGATCCCTTCAGGCGATCTGTCGCCCGGATAGGACAACCGTAAACCCCGCGCGAGCGGGGATGATCCTGCCATTCAATTTCACTTCGCATTCCATCCGCGGTAAACCCCGCGCGAGCGGGGATGATCCCGGTACGTCGTCAACTTAACTCATTGTCAGATGGTAAACCCCGCGCGAGCGGGGATGATCCGCGGGTTAAACCAAATAGAATTACGGGCGTATAGTAAACCCCGCGCGAGCGGGGATGATCCGCGTCCAGTGACGCGTTGCCGCCCACCCGGTTAGTAAACCCCGCGCGAGCGGGGATGATCCAAGAATCGTTATTCCAGTCAGATCGTATTTATGGTAAACCCCGCGCGAGCGGGGATGATCCGGGGACACCGCTCTGCGCGTATACAGCCCCGTGGTAAACCCCGCGCGAGCGGGGATGATCCCGAATCAATCACTATCGATAACTTCCCGCACGTGTAAACCCCGCGCGAGCGGGGATGATCCTTGTCTCTGAAATATGATGCGATGCAGATTCAGGTAAACCCCGCGCGAGCGGGGATGATCCCATTAACATTAAACATAGGCCACTTATTGTCAGGTAAACCCCGCGCGAGCGGGGATGATCCGAACTGTTCTGAACAATCAGGTAGTTAAAAGTAGTAAACCCCGCGCGAGCGGGGATGATCCGCGCATCCTCACGCTTCTGGGCGACCCGTCCGAGTAAACCCCGCGCGAGCGGGGATGATCCCCTATCGCAGCAGACAGTATCTCACGACAGCGGGTAAACCCCGCGCGAGCGGGGATGATCCTGTGGCCGGTCTAGCCGCCTGACACGGTCTCTCGTAAACCCCGCGCGAGCGGGGATGATCCTGGCCAGCCAGTAGGAAAGAGTCGAGTCCACTAGTAAACCCCGCGCGAGCGGGGATGATCCCGTCCATTCCAGCAAGCGGAGTAGCAGCGGTGCGTAAACCCCGCGCGAGCGGGGATGATCCCGTCGGGCGCGGCAGGCGGCAGTAGAGCCGCCGGTAAACCCCGCGCGAGCGGGGATGATCCGTCCCGCCCAGAGCGGCTGGGTGACCGAGCAGTGTAAACCCCGCGCGAGCGGGGATGATCCCACCTGGGAGGCGGGGTCGACGCCCAGCGCCAGGTAAACCCCGCGCGAGCGGGGATGATCCCCGCCCCGCACAGCCCTCCCCTGCATGGCGCGTGTAAACCCCGCGCGAGCGGGGATGATCCCGTTCTGTAAGCCTCTCTGACGGCCTAGACCCGGTAAACCCCGCGCGAGCGGGGATGATCCCAAGGCGGTCCTCATTGCCCAGCAGCGCCAGGGGTAAACCCCGCGCGAGCGGGGATGATCCGACCCACCGGGCGTCGAATTTGATGTTCGCGTTGTAAACCCCGCGCGAGCGGGGATGATCCTAGTATGCAGGCATACGGATTAATCCTAGGAATGTAAACCCCGCGCGAGCGGGGATGATCCGGAGCTCACCATGCGCGTCAACCCCACCGACATCGTAAACCCCGCGCGAGCGGGGATGATCCGCGGCCATCGACGCGCTGGCGGATCGGATCGAGGTAAACCCCGCGCGAGCGGGGATGATCCCGGGATGCGCTGGCCGCACGACTGGGGAGGCGGGTAAACCCCGCGCGAGCGGGGATGATCCCGCGTGCTCAAGCTTGACGTCGAGCTGGACGGCGAGGCGGTAAACCCCGCGCGAGCGGGGATGATCCGAACGGGAAGACCACCCTGAGCGCCGCCATCATGTAAACCCCGCGCGAGCGGGGATGATCCGGGCACCCCGGTCGCGAATCCCGCGTTCTCCATGTAAACCCCGCGCGAGCGGGGATGATCCCCGTGCCATACGGGGTTGTGTAGAACCGTTCTGGTAAACCCCGCGCGAGCGGGGATGATCCCGGGTTTCGTGCGAATGGCTACTTTTCCGTCAAGTAAACCCCGCGCGAGCGGGGATGATCCTTAGTACGGCCGTAGGTGCTCCGCAGCGTCATCGTAAACCCCGCGCGAGCGGGGATGATCCAGGACACCAAGCTGTGAACCCCAACGACCCCGACACCACGGCCCGAAACACGTCTGGCGCGTGTAAACCCCGCGCGAGCGGGGATGATCCCGCAATTCGTAATGACGCGTCTCTTGACTATCGGTAAACCCCGCGCGAGCGGGGATGATCCCTGATCAGCCTGCGCAAGGCGGCCATTAAGTCCGTAAACCCCGCGCGAGCGGGGATGATCCGACAGGACCGGAGAACGCCTGGTAGGCCTTGCCGTAAACCCCGCGCGAGCGGGGATGATCCGCGAGATAGTTAGCTGCGTAGTCTCGGGGGCCAGTAAACCCCGCGCGAGCGGGGATGATCCGATACGGTAGGTCATATTAACCTGATACGTCTGGTAAACCCCGCGCGAGCGGGGATGATCCCAATAGTTCCGCGAGCGCCCTTGTAGTAGCCGAGTAAACCCCGCGCGAGCGGGGATGATCCTAACGTCCATCATGTCGTTCATATAGCCGCGCGGTAAACCCCGCGCGAGCGGGGATGATCCCGATCCTAACGTCCTGACACTTCCAGTAGGAGAGTAAACCCCGCGCGAGCGGGGATGATCCCGAGGACGACGCCAGGCAGGCGGCTGAGCGCTAGTAAACCCCGCGCGAGCGGGGATGATCCCGAACTTACCGAACCGGGTATTAGCAACGTCATGTAAACCCCGCGCGAGCGGGGATGATCCCATAGGGAGATCGGTCCAGACAGAGAAGCAACCGTAAACCCCGCGCGAGCGGGGATGATCCTGTATTACGGGACTTTGGGGAATCGAATAGAATGTAAACCCCGCGCGAGCGGGGATGATCCCACCGACCGCGTCCCTGGAAAGCATGAGGCAGAGTAAACCCCGCGCGAGCGGGGATGATCCCGAACGGGTCGCGCTTAACGAGTTCAGCCTCATGTAAACCCCGCGCGAGCGGGGATGATCCTCTCATCGTTGCGCTGCGCAATGACCTTTGCTCGTAAACCCCGCGCGAGCGGGGATGATCCGTCTTTCCGGTACCACGACTACCTACGACCATGGTAAACCCCGCGCGAGCGGGGATGATCCGACGGGCGCCGTAGTCCACGGAGGTGACGCTGCGTAAACCCCGCGCGAGCGGGGATGATCCGATCGACGCGGGCAGATTCGTCATCACCACCACGTAAACCCCGCGCGAGCGGGGATGATCCCCACGGGAACTGGCGTGCGAACAGATTAACGAGGTAAACCCCGCGCGAGCGGGGATGATCCGAACTGTGCGTGACACGAATTACGAGATGGCCCGTAAACCCCGCGCGAGCGGGGATGATCCGCGCCCGCTTCACGACCGCGCAGGCGACGCGCTGTAAACCCCGCGCGAGCGGGGATGATCCCTGTCATCCCCAGCGGCTTAATGAACATATCCTGTAAACCCCGCGCGAGCAGGGATGATCCGACACTCGATATCTAACGTTAGGTGCGCAGATTGTAAACCCCGCGCGAGCGGGGATGATCCCCGGCCGCAAGCCCAACGGCGGACGTGACCGCCGTAAACCCCGCGCGAGCGGGGATGATCCGGGACGTTCAAGATTGCTAGTAATTCTACCGGCGTAAACCCCGCGCGAGCGGGGATGATCCAGCGCGTCAATTTTCGCCAGGCCCGCCTGCCCCGTAAACCCCGCGCGAGCGGGGATGATCCCGTGGATCCGGTGTTGGCGCCGGACAAGGTGAAGTAAATCCCGCGCGAGCGGGAATGATCCCATGAGGCTTATTCATGGGGTGTAGGTGAATGTGAGTCCGAGGATGGCTGTGATGGTTTCTGGGAAGGTTTCTAGTGGTCTTCTGTAGCCGGTGTGCAGGACTCTCCAGGTCTTGGAGGCTTATTCACAGGGCTAGCCGACTCCGGCATCTGCGCAGTTCAGAGCACCTTTGACGGATGCTGTGAATAAGCCTCTTGATGTTGGCGATGACTCGCTCGATCTTGTAGCGGATCTGGTTGACGGTTTTGTTGTAGGTCTTGTCGTCTGGGTGGAGCGGCAGGTGTGGGGGTTTTCTCTTGGGGGTGATCATGCCCAGTCCGATGTACCCCTTGTCGCCAATGTGCTTGGGTGGTGAGACTCCGTCTGGGAGGTCGGTGGCGGGGACGTCGAGCAGGCCGCAGCGGCGCAGGGCCTTGGCGTCGTGCGTGCGTCCGTTTTGGGGGTCGGAGACCCAGGCTAGGGTCCCTGAGGGGGTGCAGGTGACCTGGACGTTCAGACCTGTGGTCTTGTGCTTGCCGGAGTAGAGCTCAGGATGGTCTTTCCAGGACCAGCACTGAAGTAGGGTGCTGTCGATGATCAGCTGGGCTGTGGGGTCCAGGTCCTCCACCGTCGGCACACAGGCTTGGAGGGCGTGGGTGATCAGGGGCGTGTAGGCGGCGATGACGCGGGAGGCGGTGGCCTGCGAGACGCAGTAGGCCTCGGCGAGCAGCTCCTGGCACGGGTTGTGGCGCAGGTAGGTCAGGGTCAGGCGCACGCACAGGAACACCCCCCCCAGCACCCTCGCCCCGAACACCGGCAGGGGGCCGGAGGCGTGAATGGTCTCGCACAGGTCCAGGACATCATCGCGAGTGATCCTCGTGCTACTATTCGTCATGGCGGTTTGCTTCTTGGTTGAGCTGGCTAGTCACCAAAACTCTCTCAAGAGCAAGCCGCCACCCTATCTAACGACACACCCCCTTTTAAACACCCTAAACACCCCTATGAATAAGCCTCCATGATTGGAACACACTTTGCAGATGAGCCAAAGTAAACCCCGCGCGAGCGGGGATGATCCGCCTGGTGGAGGCGGCACCCTGCCGCGCACGACGTAAACCCCGCGCGAGCGGGAATGATCCGAACACAGCCTCAGCGGTCGCGGATATAGTCTCGTAAACCCCGCGCGAGCGGGGATGATCCAAGAGCATTTGCCCGAGGAGGGGGAGGGCCCTGTGAGCCCTGCGCGGGTGGGAGAGTGGGAGAACGGCCCGTGTGCTTGAGGTGGAGTGACCGGCTCATGAGTCCGGGCGGGGTGCCTGGACTGGTGCCCACCTGGACCTCATCAAGCGGGAGGTCGGCTGCGTGGATGCCTCCGTTGTGGCGGACCCGGCTGCGAAGGAGCCCACCGCCACCGTCGAGAAGGTCACTGAGACGGCCACGGGGGCGGGCGAGGTCTGACTCAACACGCTCAGTCGATTAACTTTACAAATACATCTGGTGTGATGCAGGATAAAGCCGTTGCTCGGCCACCAGGGTCTGGTCGGGCAACGGCGTGCTCCTGTTCCCCCAGGACCGCCTCTGTCATCTCCCTAGCCGGTACTCATCAGGCCGCCGACACGGCGGTCTGAGGGGCGTGCGCGTGTCCCCTCCCTGGGTGGGGCTGCCGGCACTCTCATTAAGAGGTATTGACAATGAGTGTCAAAGGTGCCGCAGAGGTCATTTTCTCCCCGCCGGTTCAGAACTGGTTGAAGCGGGCGATCTACCGTCATAACTGTCGGATGTCCCCGGATCACTACCGTTCTGCGCTCAAGCACTGGTACTGGCTGTTCAAGTGCCGTCCCTGCCATGTGGAGGAGCCGCGCACCATGACGGAGAAGATTCACTGGCTCAAGCTCTACGACTCCACGCCGGTCAAGGGGCGCCTGGCGGACAAGTTCCTGGTGCGTCAGTGGGTTGCCGGCAAGGTGGGGGAGAGGTACCTCGTACCCCTGCTGGGTGTGTGGGACTCGCCCGATGAGATCGACTTCGAGTCCCTCCCGGACAGCTTCGTTCTCAAGGCCACGCATGGCTCTGGCTGGAACATCCTCGTGCCTGACAAGAGTGCACTCGATGTGGCAAGGACTCGTCAACGCCTGCGGGAGTGGCTTGGCCTGCGCCAGGCGATGAAGGGCGGTTTCGAGCTGCACTACGAGTACTGCGAGCCTCGCATCGTGTGCGAGCCCTTCCTGCGTGACGCCTCAGGAGGACTACGAGACTACAAGTTCATGGTGTTCGACGGGGTCGTCCAGTTCATCTTCACTGTGGACCGGACTCAGGGACGTGCGCTGCGGGGCACCTACCTGCCTGACTGGACCCGAGCACCTTTTGAGTACACCTGTGAAGCCGACCGGGCCTCGGACATCCCGGCACCCGCAGGCCTGGAGACCATGCTCCGTCTGGCTGGCGAGCTCGGAAAGGGGTTCGCCTGCGCGCGCATCGACTTCTACGAGGTCGATGGAGACGTCTACTTCGGCGAGATCACCTTCACGGATGCTGATGGGCTGTCGGACTTCACTCCCTCACGCTATGATCGCGTGTTCGGAGACCGGATCGTCCTGCCGGAGAAGAAGTGCTTCAAGGGTGTCATGCTGTGACGGGACAAGCGGGCAGGGAAGGTATTTCGTAGACTTCCTACGAAACGAGTCCGCTTCATTGGGAAGAAATGTTCAAGAACTCATCGATGTTATGAGTGCTTCCTCATTAAATCGACCGGACGCTTGCGTGTCGTGACCTCAGGTGTGTTACTGTCTTGGTCGTAAATAATGGCGCTCTTTCATTGGTGTTTCGCATTGATTGGCGCCCTGCCCTGTCAGCCCTGATATTATCCGGTGGTGCGTAGATGACACTAGAGGACCTTCTTCACCTGACCCGTCGACGTATTGGATCCCTGGTTTTGGCGCTGGTCGTCTGCGTACTGGCCTCGATGCTGTTCGCTTTCGTCTCGCCAAGCACCTATACGGCGACTTCCCAAGCCTATCTGCGCGTGAAAGTGGCGGGAGATCCGGCGCAGAGCACGCTGTCTCAATACAATGCGGCACAGCTCGCCGCAATGAAGGCCGACGCCGTGGTCCCCGTCTTCACCTCGGCTGCGGTCGCTCAGCGAGTCGTGGACTCGCTCAAGCTGGATGAGACGGCGGAGGAGTTCGCCTCTTCGGTCTCTGCGACCAGGGTCCCTGAGACGGTGTCGGTGCAGGTCTCTGTCACTGCCTCCTCGTCGCACCGCGCTCAGGTCCTGGCTGACGAGGTCGTTCGCCAGGCCTCCGTCGAGATCAAGGACCTGGAGGGGGAGGACTCTCCCGTGGAGATCGTCCTGCTGTCCTCTGCCGAGCTGGTCAGCGCGACTCGTTCGCCGGCCCTGGTGACCTGTGTGGCGGTGGGGCTGCTGGCCGGGCTGGTCCTGGGTTATGTCTGGATCCTCGTTCAGGAGCTGCTCGACAAGAGTCTCAAGGGGCCCGAGGAGGTTCGCGAGGCGCTGTCGGTGCCGTTGCTCGGTGCCCTGCCGCGGGTTCCGTCGCTGCGGTGGCTGAGTCGAGGGGCGGAGCTCAAGATGGAGGAGCAGTTGCGTGTGGCCCGCACCAACGTGCTTCATGCGTTGTCTCAGGGCGGCCGGCGAGTCATGGTCGTCACTTCGGCCGGTCCGCAGGAGGGGACGTCGGTGACCGCTGCCAGCCTGGCGCGGGTTCTGGCTCTGTCTGGGCACCGGGTTGTCCTGGTCGGAGGAGATTTGCGTGCGCCCAGCAGCACAACCGAGCTACAGGGCAGTCCTGGGCTCGCAGACGTGCTGACAGGCTCGGCGTACCTCGGTGAGGTTCTGGTCAAGGGGGCGGTGGAGGGCCTGGAGCTTCTGCCCGCAGGCCGAATGCCGGCGAATCCTTCCGAGCTGCTGGGGGCCCCTATGATGCGCGATCTGCTGCGTGAGCTGGCAGCAGACCGGCTGGTCATCATTGATGCTCCGCCAGTCCTCCGATTCACTGACGGAGTGGTCCTGGCTGCCCATTCCGGAGGCGTCATTCTCGTGGCGCGCGCTGGTCGCACCAGCGCGGAGGACTTGCGTGAGGCGGCCCTGGCGGTCGAGCAAGGGGGCGGGCGCATGCTTGGAGTGGTGCTCAACAACGTGTCGGAGCCCGGAGGAAAGCGCAAGGGCGTGCGGGGCAGCGCCGTTCCCGCCGAGAGTGTGCCTGTCTAGGCTCCTGACATACGTCATGATCGGCACGTGGAGGCTTGGGATTTGTGAGGCATCGCTGTTGGCCCCGAAGTGTCTTCGGTAGGCATGCTCCGTCTCTCGCCGTGGGTGTGGTGTCGCGCTACGTTCTTTCGTGCGCGAGGTGCGTGCTGAACGCCCACTGTCGCTGTCAAGATGTTTATGAGATTGTTATTTAATCGCAGTGTAGACATCTGTCAGTTATGTAGCATTAGTCGCCTTGGTATTGTTGCTTCAAACAGTTGACGAGTGTTGGTTGGTGAATTCATATCATCAACTGGCGTTGTTTCTGTCAAGAAACGATGATTGCGAGTGAATCACGTCAGAATCTTCCAATCGGTGGCATCTGATGTTAGATTGATGTAGAGCCGTAAAAAACGGCAAGTACTCGTGTTGGCTGAATGTTGTTCAGCTGCCATGTTGTTGATCTGTTGTTGCCAGCTTCGGTGATTGCAGTCGTATTCTCCAGTCCGTCCAGCGAATCAGCTAATGCTGTTCGCCCATCCGCAGATTGAAACCCTGATGACATTTGAATTCTGTCGCTTCTGCCAGTGCGACTCGCTTGATCAGAGTTCCTCGCTCACAGGCCGTACGTCCTTTACCTATCGGCCGGCACAGTGGAGTGTGACGACCCATGGCTGAGCCGCGTCAGTGCTCCTCCGATGCGACAAGCCGTCTCGACGGGAGTGCCGGGAGCTGCGAGCCTGATTCGAAGCCGCTGTTGTCACGCGCATCCGAGGGACATGAGGCGTTGGCCCTCTCCAGCGCCTCTTTGTCGATCGGATCCGCGCCCATGCAGCAGCCTGCTCGTGGACCGGCGTGGGTGAACCTGCCCGTGTGCCGGATTGAGCCCATCGCCCTGATGGTTGTCGACGTCCTGGCCACCTACCTGGCCCTGTACTGCGCGGCGTGGGGGACCACGAAGTGGGCGACGGCGACGGGGGCAACCGGTGGCCTGCTGGCCGTGGGCGTCCTCGCGGTTGTCAACGTCGGGGTCTTCGCCGCCTTCAAGATGTACAACAGCCTGTGGCGCTACGCCTCGATGACCGAGGCGCTGCGGATCCTCTACGCGACCGTCGTCGGCTCGGTGTGCGGGGATCTGCTGTTCTCCTTGGCTTTCGACGGCGGGCTGTCGGTGCGCTCCTACGTCATGGCTTGGGCACTGCTCGCCATCATGACCGCCGGGACTCGTCTCGCCGTGCGGGCCCTGTGGAGCAGCCAGGTGCAACGCAGCGCTCGAGCGGGAACGCACGAGGCCCGGCCCCGCACACTCATCGTCGGTGCGGGACAGACTGGTTCGCTGACCATTAAGCGCATGCATCTGTGCGATGAGGACATGCGCGGCGAGCCGGTGGCCCTGGTGGACGATGACGTGACCAAGCACGGTCGCCACGTCCACGGTGTCAAGGTCTACGGCTCGTGTGAGGACATCCCCCGCATTGCCCAGGAGTGCCAGGCTGAGCAGATCGTGCTCGCCTGCCCCTCGGCTCTGGCCTCCGAGCGCCAGCGCATCCTGGCCATCTGCCTGAAGACGGGGCTGAGAATACTGACCCTCCCGAACGTACGGGACCTGGCCCAGCAGGACGATGGCAGAATCGCACTGCGGGAGGTGGAGATCTCCGAGCTGCTCAGCCGCGATGAGGTCGCCTTCGACACCATGAGCATGGGCTACGTGCGAGGAGAGGTCGTCCTGGTGACCGGCGGCGGCGGTTCCATCGGCTCCGAGCTCGTCCGCCAGCTCATCGAGGCCCAACCTCGCCAGATCGTCATCTTCGACGTCTACGAGAACACAGCCTACGAGCTGTTCCACGAGATGCAGTCCAAGGCCGCTGAGCGAGGGGTGTCCCTGTCGGTCGTCATCGGCTCGGTGACCAATGAGCGGATTGTCCGAGACTGCTTCGAGCGTTACCGGCCCAAGGTCGTCTTCCACGCGGCGGCGCACAAGCACGTCCCCCTCATGGAGGACAACGCCCGTGAGGCGGTGGAGAACAATGTGCTGGGCACCTGGATGGTGTGCCGTCTGTCTGAGGAGCTCGGCTGCAGCCACTTCATCCTGGTCTCCACGGACAAGGCTGTGAACCCGACCAATGTGATGGGGGCGACCAAGAGGCTGTGTGAGCTGGAGGTTCAGGCCCTGGCCAGCACCAGTCGTACCACCGTCTTCGCCGCCGTGCGCTTCGGCAACGTCCTCGGCAGCCATGGCTCCGTCATCCCGCTGTTCAAGCGGCAGCTGCGATCAGGCGGGCCACTGACCGTGACGCACAAGGACATGACCCGCTACTTCATGACGATCCCGGAGGCGGCCCAACTGGTCATCACCGCAGGCTCGATGTCTCGGGCCGGAGAGATCTTCATCCTGGAGATGGGACAGCCCGTGCGGATCTACGACCTTGCCGTCAATCTCATCAAGCTCTCAGGCCTGCGGGTCGGACGTGACATCGAGGTGGTGTTCACCGGGCTGCGGCCGGGCGAGAAGCTCTATGAGGAGCTGCGGATGGACGGAGAGGACCTGCATCCCACCGAGAACAAGTCCATCCTCGTCTCCACGGCGTCGCCGCCCACCATGCAGGAGGTGGAGGACACGATCGCTCGGCTGAAGCGATGCCTTCCTGAGGGGAATGACGAGATCAAACGGGAGCTCGCTCGCGCGGTACCCACCTACCAACCGCGCTTTGACCACGATTCAACTACGTCGCCGACGATGAGGAGAGCAGGCTGATGCGCGTCGATTTCTCACCCCCAGACATCACCGATGCCGAGTGCCAGGAAGTGGTGGATGCGCTGCGATCGGGCTGGATCACCACGGGGCCGCGCACCAAGAGCCTGGAGAAACAGGTGGCGCAGCGCTGCGGAACCGCCCGGGCTGCCTGCCTGAACTCCGCAACGGCCTCGTTGGAGCTGACCCTTCGAGTCCTTGGCATCGGTCCCGGAGACGAGGTCATTGTCCCGGCCTACACCTACACGGCCTCGGCCTCCCCAATCGTGCACGTGGGCGCCACCCCGGTGATCGTCGATGCCGGTGACGCCGACGACGGTTACGGACTGGACCCCCGGGTCCTGGAGTCCGCCATCACCCCGCGGACCAAGGCCGTCATCCCGGTCGACGTCGGTGGGCGTATGTGTGACTACCCGGCCCTGCGCGCGGTCGTCGACAGCTACAGCCACCTCTTCGCCCCGGCAGGGCCGGTCCAGGAGGCACTGGGCCGCGTCGCCCTTGTCGCCGACGGCGCCCACAGCTTCGGTGCCCGGCGCGACGGCACGCCCTCAGGCAGTGCCGCCGACTTCACTACCTTCAGCTTCCACGCCGTGAAGAACCTGACCACCGCCGAAGGCGGGGCCGTCACGTGGAGGCCGGAGCTGGACCTGGACGAGGAGCTCTACCGCCAGTACATGCTGCTGTCCCTGCACGGGCAGAGCAAGGACGCCCTGTCCAAGACCCGCCTGGGGGCCTGGGAGTACGACGTCGTCAGCCCCGCCTACAAGTGCAACATGACCGACGTGTGCGCCGCGATCGGCCTGGCGCAGATGACCCGCTACGACTCGATGCTCGAGCGTCGGCGCCAGATCATCACCCGCTACGACCAGGCCCTGGCGCCGGCGGGCGTGACATCGCTACGGCACTACGAGGAGGGGAGCGTCTCCTCCGGGCACCTCTACCTGGCGAACCTGCTGGGCCTGGGGGAGGAGGCGCGCAACGAGTTCATCGAGCGCATGGCGAGTGCGGACGTGGCCTGCAACGTCCACTACAAGCCGCTGCCCCTGCTGAGCGCCTACCGGAACCTCGGCTTCACCATTGAGGACTTCCCACGGGCCTACGCCCTCTATGCCAACGAAGTGAGCCTGCCTCTGCACACCTCATTGACCGACGAGCAGGTTGACTACGTCATCAGCTGCGCGCTCGAGACGCTCGCGGCGATGGGCCGCTCATGAGGATGCCGCCCTGGGAGGACCTGCCGGACGCCCTGCGGACCGAGGAGGTCCGCCCCTACTACGAGGTGCTGTCCCGGCGCGGAGTCCAGCTGCGGCTCAAGCGTCTGCTCGACGTCGTCGGAGCGACGATCCTGATAGTGCTGCTCGGGTGGCTGTTCATTATCCTGGCGACCCTCATCAAGCTGGACTCGCCCGGGCCGGTGTTCTTCCGCCAACGGCGGGTCACCCAGTTCGGACGCGAGTTCCGGATCGTCAAGTTCCGCACCATGACGCACCGGCCGGCAGACCCCGGCGACCAGATCACCCGAGGCAACGACCCCCGGGTCACGAAGGTCGGTGCGGTACTGCGTCGGTACCGGCTCGATGAGATCAGTCAGCTCATCGACATCCTGCGCGGCACGATGAGCTTCGTGGGGACCAGGCCGGAGGTGCCCGAGTACGTCAAGCAGTACACCCCACAGATGCGGGCCACCTTGCTGCTGCCGGCCGGGGTCACCTCCACGGCCTCCATCGAGTTCAAGGACGAGGCCGAGATCCTCGCCGCCGCCCCGCCGAGCCAGGACGCCTACCTCACCCAGGTCCTGCCGGCCAAGATGCGCCTCAACCTGCGCGACGTGCAGAACTTCAGTATCGGGCGGGAACTGTCGATCGCACTGAGGACCGTCCTGGCGGTGGCCACATGAGACGCGCAACGACGATACCTAAGGAGTAAACATGACAGCAGGCACCGAGCACAATCGCGAACCGGATTCCGACCTGGTCTCCATCATCATGCCGACCTACAACTGCGGCGCCTTCATTGCCGAGACCATCGCCACCGTCCAGGCCCAGACCCACTCCCGCTGGGAGCTGCTCGTCGTCGACGACTGCTCCACCGACGACACCGCCGACGTGGTCGGGGCCCTGGCCAAGGACGACCCGCGGATCCGGTACGTGCGCCTGGAGACCAACAGCGGCGCCGCCATGGCCCGCAACCGGGCGATGGAGCTGGCCCAGGGGCGCTATATGGCCTTCCTGGACTCCGACGACCTGTGGCACCCCGACAAGCTCAGGCGCCAGATCAACTTCATGACCTCGCGCGGCGTGGCCATGTCCTGCACCGCCTACGCCCAGATCGACGAGCAGGGCGTGCCCACCGGCAGGATCGTGCGCAGCCCGACCAGGATCAGCTACAACCGCCTGCTCCTGGACTGCCCGGTGGGCAACTCCACCGTCATGTACGACGTGGCGCGCCTGGGCAAGTTCGAGGTGCCCAACATCCGCAAGCGCAACGACGACGCCCTGTGGCTGCGCATGCTCCGCACCGAGCCCTACATCTGGGGGATGCCGGTCGTGCTCATGAGGTACCGGCTGCGCTCGGGATCGGTGTCGGCCAACAAGCGGAGCCTGGTCAAGTACCACTGGATGCTCTACCGCGACATCGAGCATCTCAGCATCCCCCGCTCCGTCTTCCACATCGGCGTGTGGGTCCTCATTAAGACCCTCAAGATGAAATGAGGATGGGCGTTAGCAGGACGAGCAGTTCCCCGGACCGGCCCGGGGCCGACGGAGGGAGGCCGGCAATGAGTCAGGAACAGTCATCGACCCCGCAGGATTCTGGGGGCGGACCTCTAAGGGTCCTGCAGATCAACTCATCAATCTCCCAGCGTTCCGGTGTCATGAGCATGCTCATGAACTACCTCAGGCACATGGACCGTTCGCAGGTGGTGCTCGACTTCTTCTGCTACGCCACACCCGACGAGACCCACCGTGAGGAGATCGAGTCGCTGGGCGGACGCTGCTATGTCATCGACGCCGGGAACCGCATCGGGCGCATCCGTTCATCTCTGGGGCAGCTGCTGGAGCAGCATGCGGGGCAGTACCCCGTAGTGCACCTCCATGACCCCATCCTCTCGCGCTTCCTCTATCCGGTGGCTCATCGCCGCGGGGTACGTGCCTTCGCCGTCCACTCCCACTCGACCGCCTACTCCGACTCCCGTCTCAAGAGCGTGCGCAACTGGATCGTGTGCCGCAATATTGGTGCCTACTCGGATGCGCGCCTGGCCTGTTCCCGGGCTGCCGGTGAGTTCATGTTCCGCCGTAGCCGTTTCGAGGTGCTTCCTAACGCCATCGACGTGGGTACCTACCGCTTCGATCGCCAGGCCCGCGTCAAGGCTCGGCGTGCGCTCGGTCTGGGGGACGGCCCGGTAGTGGGGCACGTGGGACGCTTCAGTGAGGAGAAGAACCACCGGTTCCTTCTTGACGTCTTCGGCGAGCTGCTCCGCCTCAGACCTGGGGCGCGCCTCGTGCTTGTTGGAGACGGGGCCCTGCGCCCGGGGATCGAGGAGCGTGCGGCCGACGGAGGACTGGCTGACCACGTCCTGTTCCTGGGGGACCGTAAGGATGTTCCTGAGCTCTACCAGGCCATGGATGCGTTGGTCCTGCCCTCGCTCTTCGAGGGGCTGCCCATGGTGGGAGTCGAGGCTCAGTGCGCGGGGCTGCCCATGGTCTGCTCGGACCGCGTGCCCGACGAGGTTGCGATCGGGCACTGCGAGTTCCTACCGCTGGAGGTTCCGCCGGGCCGGTGGGCCACCCGGGTGGCGCAGGCGATCGACCTGGGGCGGGACCTGGGACGCAGGGGCCAGGGCGCAAGCCTGACGCGCACCGCAGGCTTTGATATCACGCGTGAGGCCGGCTGGCTCGCTCACCGGTACCGAGACCTGGCCGGGCGGTGAGACAGCAGTATGTGGATCCACTTCGCACTGTTCGCCACTCTGCTCCTTCCCGCGGCTCTGCTGGGACTGCGAGGCAATGCGGGGCGCCGCGGTTCTCCGATCCTCCTGGGTATCACTTTCGTTGCTTTCACAGCCTTCTCCACCTTCAGAGCCGTCAGCGTCGGCAACGACACGGTCGAGTATCACCGCGTCTTCAAGGCAATCGCCGCCACGGACAGCTTCCAGGAGGCCCTGAGCGTCAGCCGCTTCGAGTACGGCTACGTCCTGGTCAACTACCTGGTCAGCCGCCTCACGCAGGATTTCAACATCCTGCTGCTTATCACCTCGGTCTTCGTCTACGGCTCAGTGGTCCTGTTCATCAAGCGGTATGCCGCCAGCTACTCCCTGGCAGTTCTCTTCGCCTTCGGTATGTCCGTCTTCTACGACCTCATGCTCGCTGTGCGTCAGGGCATCGCGGTGGCGATCTTCCTGCTGGCCGTCCCCGCGCTCATGGAGCGCAAGCTGGTGCGTTACGTGCTTCTCGTTGTTCTCGCCTCACAGTTCCATGTCAGTGTGCTGCTGCTGCTCGTCGTCTACCTCATTCCGTATATGAGGCTGAGTACCTTCGGGGACTGGTTCAAGTGGGGTGCCCTCATCGGAATCGTCATGTTCTCGCTGAGCTGGCTCCTGACCTGGCTGCTGATCTCCTCGGCCTACTACGGTCACTACCTGCACAGCGACTACGCAGACGGAGGCGTCCGCTCGGCCACGGTCCTGCTGATCATCACCCGCATCATCCTCCTGCTCCTGGCAGCGACCTGCGGCTGGAACGCCTCGGTGGAGGCCGACTCCTCCGGGCGCACCCGCATCCTCCTGGCCCTGGCGGTAGCGGACGTCGCCATGGTCGTGATCGCACTCGGATTCAACCTCCTGGACCGCCTCGAGATGTACCTGACCCTGCCCTTCGCCGTCGGACTGGCCAACCTCGCGGCACACGGCGAACGGCCCGAGAGCTCCTACGTCAGTGCCCTGCTCGTCGTCATTGCCTTTGCGGCCACCACGATCTTCTTCCTGTACCGCCCCGAGTGGTACCACCTGTTCCCCTACCGCACGTTCCTCGAGGAAGGGCTCCCATAATGGATCCTGTCTACGTCTCATACTCGGCCGCTCGGTGGCTCTCGCGCCATCATCTTGCGCCCGCCGCATACCTCATCCGCGGAGCTATGCGCGCGGTGTTCGCCTGCGACGTTCCGTATGCTGCCCGCATCGGTGAGAACACAGACTTCCCGCACCATGCCCTGGGCGTCGTAATCCACCCTCGGGCCGTGATCGGTACGGGCTGTCACATCGGGCACGGGGTGACCATCGGTGGTCGCAAGGGCATCGAGACAGTTCCCGTGTTAGGCAAGGATGTCGTCGTGGGCTGTGGAGCGACGATTCTCGGGCCGATCACTGTTGGGGACGGCGCGATAATCGGGGCGGGTGCCGTTGTGATCCACGATGTCCCTGCTGGCGCGACGGTCACGGGAGTCCCGGCCAGGATCATCAGGGAGAAGACCGCATGACATGGGCTCTGCAGCGGGGTGCCTCTATCGGTTCACCCAACATGGGTGATGAGCCCATCGGTATCGAGGCCTGGAAGGTGCAGTTCGGTGTCGGCAAGCAGTAAGGGGCGCATCGCGTTCTTGCTGGGCAATACCTTGGTGTTTGCC